>SUVG01000002.1 GCA_015062115.1 Elusimicrobium sp.
CCCCTTTCTGCTCCGGATCGGATAAAATCGTTTTCAAAAAGCCCCGGGGATTTTCGGCCCTGCCGGGGCTTTTTATCATCCTATACAGAAAATTATTTTAACATCTTAAAATAACTTTCTTCCCCCAAGTTTCTGTTTCCCTTCTCTTGGCTTTTCGCCGGTTTACCCCCGAAACAGGAACCTTATATACTTACAATAAAAAAATCGTTACCCGCAGTAAAGCCAAAAAAAGGGTTAGTTTTTTGCGTTCGGATAACAACCGGGCAATAAAAACCCCCGACGGAATTATCGGGGGTTATCAATTTTATTTTCCAAGGGGTTTTCCTAACAGAAGTTTGGAGCCGGGAATTTTTTTCAAAACGCGTTTTGTTTTATCGTAAGCGCGCCGTATTTTGCGTAAGCACAAAATAGGGATATATAGTTTTTGGCTTACACCGCGGCATTTGGCATATTCCAGTACAAATTCTTTTAGCAACGCATCATTGTCATACGGTTTCATCAAGGCTTCAAAGGCAGACCAAGCGGAAATAGGACTGTTTTTGAACTTAAACCGGTTGATATCCACCAACCAAAATTTATATTCTCCGTTTTCTTTGCGGAAAAGGATATTGCCGGGGGTGTAATCTTTATGCAAGCAACCTTTTTCATGCATATCTGCCGTGTATTTGGCGACGGCTTTCAGCAAATCTCTGTCTTCGCTGTTTTGGCGAATCGTTTGCAAGCCTTCCACTTGTTCGCTGAAAAAGTAGGAAAAGCGAATCAGCCAACCGTCTTTTTCAATAATATACGCAAACGGCGCCGGGGTTTGGATACCGCGTTTAAGCAGTTCCAAGGCATTTAAGTAAGTGGTTTTGGCTTTAGGGGTACGCAGACCGACGGAATAAAAAATACGATTGATGATAGGCGGGATACAGTATTTTTTTACATTGATTTTCGAGCCGTTTTCTATCGGGCTATCGAACACTTTAATCAAGTTGCGGGCTTTGTGAATAGTGGTGCCGTGTTCTGCAAAATAAAACGGCATATTTTCTACAAAGTCTTTAGGGAGTTGGGTGTTCGGTGCGAAAAAAAACTGGCGTTTAATGGCTTGTTCGGACATGGCGATAGGGCCCCTTTTTATGAAAATCGTTATTATATATTTTACTAATTATCTTTCGTTTTGGGCATGGGTATTTATTTGCTTAAAATATAAATGTTTTCTTGTTTTGATTGAATAGATTTTATATAATAATTATAAGAGCCGCGGATAAGACGTTTGCAAAAAGGATTGCAATTGGCGGCTTTTATTGATAAAATATAAAAGAAGTAATTAACCCGATTTTTAACGAGAACCATGATCCCTCCGACGAGAAATCAAGGAAAGGGGGTCTATGGCTGTCGTTTTCTCTGCTTAAAAAGCAAAGAAAAAGAGAGCGATTCTCGTTCTAAAACAGGCAAAAAAATGAACCTGACAAAAGACCAAAAGAAACAAAAGTCGCAAGACTTAGCTTCTGAAATTACCACTGCCGGCACCTTGTTCTTCACGGCCTATCAAGGCTTGAAGTTCGTGGATATGGCTGCTCTGCGTGCGGAATTGGTTCCTACCGGTGCGAAATTCCGTGTAGAACGCAACGCTATCGTAGAACACGCCATTCGCCAGGCCAACATTGAAGGGGCTGATTCCAAGCTCTTCCAAGGGCCGACGGCTATTGCGGTAGGCGGCGATATCGCTGCTGTTGCCAAAGCGTTGGTGGACTTTCAGAAAAAGTTTGCGGCTTTGAAGCTTCGCGCTTGCTATGCGGACGGTGTCTGGTACAACGAAGAACAGGTTAAACAATTGGCTACCATCGGTACCAAAGAAGAAAACCTTTCCAAATTGGCCGGTACCTTGCACAACTTGGTTGCGCAATCCGCTCAAGTGTTGCAAGCTCCGATACGGGATTTTGCCTACGTTATTAAAGCTGTTGAAGATAAACAAAACGGCAAATAATAACGCGTCAGGTGTCAGTTGGCGTTATGCCAACTGATGCCCGGTAAAATCTAAACCCGCCAAGAGCGGTAGTAGCCCCGCAAGGGATAAAGGTACGGGCGTAAACTAGGTTTGCGCAGAAGGCCGCTACTCTATAGTAAAAAAGGAAATAATAAAATGGCTAAATTGACCAATGAAGAATTAGTAAATGCTATCGCTGAACTCACCGTTTTGGAACTCTCCGAACTCGTGAAAGCGATTGAAGAAAAATTCGGCGTAAAAGCCGCTGCCCCGGCCGTGGCCGTTGCCGCCGCTGCCGCCCCGGCTGCTGCTGCCGCTGAAGAAAAAGATGAATTCAACGTCGTGTTGACCGCTGTTGATGCCGCCAAAAAAATCGGCGTAATCAAAATCGTTCGCGAAATCACCGGCTTGGGCTTGAAAGAAGCCAAAGACCTCGTTGAAGGTGCCCCGAAAGCCGTGAAAGAAAACGTTGCCAAAGCCGAAGCTGAAGAACTCAAAAAGAAAATTACTGAAGCCGGCGGTACCGTCGAACTCAAATAGTTCAACCGATGAATTATTTAATCCCAATCCCCCGGTTTTCCGGGGGTTGGGATTACGTGCCCTAAACAGGGTGCAACGACGGGCGGCGATTTTGGCGGCGAGTGCGTGCCGCGAAGAACTCCGACCGTTGACACTAGCAGGAAGAATAAGAAATGATTGAAAAACAAACAAATTTCGGCAAAATTTCCACCAAACTTCCCTTACCCGATTTGCTGGACATGCAAAAACAGTCCTTCGTGGACTTTTTGCAATTAGATGTCCCTCCCGCCAAGCGGGAACTCAAAGGCTTACAAGCCGCTTTTGAAGATGTCTTCCCGATCGAAGCACCCGACGGAAGCATGAGACTTGAATTTTTGAAATATGAACTGGGTGCCCCCCGCTATGCCACCCCGGCCGAAGCCGCCGTGCGCGATAGCACCTATTCTGCTCCCTTAAAAGCCTTGATGCGCTTGTATGTAAAGCAGAAAAACGGGAAAATGAAAGAAGCCTCCGACCAGGATGTTACCCTTTGCGATTTGCCTTTGATGACCGACTCCGGCTGTTTCGTGTTTAACGGCGCGGAACGCGTTGTCGTCAGCCAAATGCACCGCTCTCCCGGTATTATTTTTGAAGAAGACGAAGAAAAGAAACAATCCACCTTCGGTAAACGCTTGTATGTTGCCCGCATTATTCCTTATCGCGGTGCGTGGATTGAATTTTCGTTCGACTTGATGAACGCTTTGTGGGTCCGCATTGATCGCAAGAAAAAAGTGCTGGCCTCTACCTTCCTTCGCGCTTGCGGCTTGGAAACCAACGCACAGATTATCCAAACCTTCTACAAATGCGAAGATATTGAAGTGAAACCTTCCAACTTAGATACCGTCATCGGTCGCTATGCCGCCGACGATATTTACGATCCGGCCACCGGCGAAGTGCTTTGGAACTTGGACGACAAAGCCGCCTTGCCGATTGACGACAAACTTTTCAAAACTTTAATTGAAAAGAAAGTAAAAACCATTAAAGTAATTTCCGGTAAACCGCGCCAGGAAGACCCCGGTATTTTAGCCACCTTGGAACACCGCAAAGATTCTATCCGCACTGCGGCCGAAGCACAAGCCGAAATTTACAAAAAGATGAGAGGGCAAGATTTCGTCGTAAAAGAACAAGCCGAAACCTTCCTTAACAACTTGGTTTTTGATAATATTCGCAGATATGATTTGAGCTTCGTCGGTCGCTACAAAATCAACAAAAAATTTGCGAAAATGTTTGATTTGATTAGCCAATTCAAATTCAAAAAATTGCATACCCCGTCCGAAAAACGCCGCACCTTGGCTCCGGAAGATGTGATTGTAACCGTGAAATATCTTTTGGCGCTCAACGCCGGCGAAGATGCCCAAAAACAATATGGTGATGACTTCTCTTTCAAAGTCGACGATATTGACCACTTGGGTAACCGCCGTGTGCGCGGTATCGGGGAATTGTTGGAAAACCAAATTCGCGTGGGTCTTTCCCAAATGGCTAAGACTGCCCGCGACCGCATGAACCGCGAACTCACTTCTTTGACCCCGCGCGCTTTGGTAAACGCGCAACCGGTACAAGCCATCGTTCGCAAGTTCTTCGGTACTTCCCAATTATCTCAATTCATGGATCAAATCAACCCCTTGGGCGAACTTACGCACAAACGCCGCTTGTCCGCCTTGGGGCCCGGCGGGTTGAACCGCAAACGCGCCGGCTTCGAAGTGCGCGACGTACACTACACGCACTACGGCCGCGTCTGCCCGATTGAAACCCCCGAAGGTCCGAACATCGGTTTGATCACCTCTTTGGCGTGCTACTCCAAAGTAAACAAATACGGCTTGATCGAAACTCCCTACCGCAAAGTGGTAAACGGAAAAGTGACCGATCAAATCGAAGAATTGACCGCTGACGCCGAAGACGATAAACTCGTCGCCCAGGCCAACACGCCTACCACTAAAGACGGTAAATTAGATACCGACTTGGTAGCCTGCCGTGTTCGCTCCGATTACCCGATGGTTGCTCCGAAAAACGTTAACTACATGGACGTTTCTCCGTTGCAAGTCATCAGCGTATCCGCGGCCTTGATTCCGTTCTTGGAACACGACGACGCCAACCGCGCCCTCATGGGTTGTAACATGCAACGCCAGGGTGTGCCGCTTTTGATGCCGGAAGCCCCCTATGTGGGTACCGGTATTGAACACGAAGTCGCCCGCGACTCCGGTACCTCTATGGTAGCCAAACGCGACGGCCGTGTACAATTTGCGGACGCTTCCAAAATTATCATTGAAGCCAAAGACGGTTCTGTGGACGTGTATGAATTGTTGAAATACAAACGCTCCAACTCCGATACTTGTATCAACCAACGCCCGATTGTTAAAACCGGCGATAATGTAAAAGCCCGCCAAGTAATTGCCGATGGCCCGTCCATGGATAACGGTTACTTAGCCTTGGGCCGCAACATGCTCGTAGGTTTTATGTGTTGGGAAGGGTACAACTACGAAGACGCCATCTTGGTTTCCAGCCGTCTGGTGAAAGATGATGTATTCACCTCTGTTCACTTGCACGAATTTACGGTAGATGCCCGTAACACCAAATTGGGTGCGGAAGAAATCACCCGCGATATTCCCAATATCGGTGCGGAAGCCTTGTCCCACTTGGACAATGACGGTATTGTTCTTCCTGCCACGGTGGTAGAACCCGGCGATATTTTAGTCGGGAAAGTAACGCCTAAAGGCGAACAACAACTTACCCCGGAAGAAAGACTTTTGAAAGTAATCTTCGGTAAAAAAGCCGACGACGTGGTGGACGCTTCCTTGCGCGTACCGCCCGGCACCTCCGGCAAAATTTTGGGTACCCGCGTATTTGTACGCAAAGAAAAATTGACCAAAGCCGAAGAAAAAGCGCGCTTGAAAGAATTGGAAGAAGAAAAGAATTCTACGTTGGAACTCTTAAAAGAACAACGCAAACGCGCCTTGGCCAATGCCAAAGAAACCATCAAGAAGGAAGCGGAACTTAAGAAGGAAGAAGCCCGCATTACTTCCCTCTACAAATTGATGGAAAAGAAAGCCGTGGAACACTACGAACGCGAAATTGAATTCTCCAAACAAGGCGACGAACTCGCCGTAACGGTGAACAAATCCGTCAAAGTGTACATCGCTTCCAAACGCAAACTGCACGTAGGCGATAAGATGTCCGGTCGCCACGGGAACAAAGGGGTTGTAGCCCGCATTTTACCGGAAGAAGATATGCCTTACTTACCGGACGGCACCCCGCTTGATATCGTGCTTTCTCCGCTCGGTATTCCTTCTCGTATGAACGTCGGGCAGTTGCTTGAAACGATGCTCGGTTGGGCTGCGCACCACCTCCAATACAACGCTGCCACCCCGGTCTTTGATGGCCCGAGTGAAGCCGAAGTTGTGGAACAAGTCCGCAAAGCCAAAGAGAAAATTTTAGACGATAAAGGCCTTACCGGCAAAGCACGCGAAGAATACGCCGCCAAATACTTGCCGGACGATTACTGCCGCATCACGCTTTATGACGGCAGAACCGGTCAGCCTTTTGAAGAAAAAGTAACCGTCGGTTATATGTATATGATGAAACTGATCCACTTGGTGGAAGACAAGGTTCACTCCCGCTCCACCGGGCCGTACAGTTTAATCACGCGCCAACCTTTGGGCGGTAAAGCCCAGTTCGGTGGTCAGCGCTTCGGGGAAATGGAAGTGTGGGCCATGGAAGGTTACGGTGCTACCTATACCTTGCAGGAATTCCTGACGGTGAAATCCGACGATTTTGTCGGCCGCACCAAGATGTATGAATCCATCGTCAAGGGCGAAGCTCCCACCCAGCCCGGCGTACCGGAGTCCTTCAAAGTACTTATTAAAGAACTCCAAGCGCTTGGTTTGAGCGTAGATTTGCTTAAAAAGGTAGAAGACGGCGCTGCCGCGCCGTCTGCCTCCGAAGAAGAAACGGAGGCCAACGCCGAGGCTGAAGAAGCCGGAGCCGCTAACTAAGCCGGGGATTTGAAACCATGCAAACGAAAAAAGTTAAAAAATTAAACGAACTCAACTTCTTTGATTTTGATGCCATCAAATTGGGCATTGCCAGCCCGGAACAGATTTCGGCGTGGTCTTTCGGGGAAGTAAAAAAACCGGAAACCATCAACTATCGCACCCTTAAACCGGAGCGCGACGGTCTGTTCTGCGAACGCATTTTCGGGCCTACGAAAGATTACGAATGCTCCTGCGGAAAATACCGCTGGGTAAAATTCAAAGGCATTAAATGTGACCGCTGCGGTGTGGAAATTACGGAATCTAAAGTCCGCCGCGAACGCATGGGCCACATTGAATTGGCCGTGCCGGTGGCTCACGTGTGGTTCTTGAGAAAGAACCCCTCCCGCATCGGTATTATCTTGGATATGCGCACCAGCGATTTGGAACGCGTGGTCTACTATGCTTCTTATGTAGTAATTGAAGACTGTGTAGATAGCGTAACCGGCCGCGTAGACTTCAAAAAAGGCACGCTCCTTACCGACGTGCAAGTGCGCGAAGCCCGCAAAAAACACGGTGCCCGTTTGAAAGTGGACATCGGTGCCCCGGCTATTAAAACCTTGTTGGAAGGTATCGATTTTGACAAAGAAATCCCTGCCTTGCACGAACAATTGATTGCCACGCAAAGCGAAATGGAACGCACCAAACTCATCCGCCGCATTAAAACGATGGAAGAGTTCAAAGAAAGCGGCAACCGCCCGGAATGGATGATTTTAAGTGTTCTTCCCGTTATCCCTCCGGACTTGCGCCCGCTCGTTCCGCTCGATGGTGGCCGCTTTGCCGCTAGCGATTTGAACGATTTGTACAGAAGAATTATCAACCGCAACAACCGCTTGAAACACATTGAATCCTTGCGCGCCCCCGAAGTGATGATTTACAACGAAAAGCGCCTCTTGCAAGAAGCGGTGGACGCTTTGATTGAAAACGGCGCCCGCGGTAAAGTATTCATCGGCCCCGGCGGCAGACCGCTTAAATCTTTGTCCGACAGCATTAAGGGTAAACACGGCCGCTTCCGCCAAAACTTGTTGGGTAAACGCGTGGACTATTCCGGTCGTTCCGTCATCGTCGTCGGCCCGAACTTGAAACTCCACCAATGCGGTTTGCCTAAACTTATGGCCTTGGAACTCTTCAAACCTTTCATCATCGGCGAACTTATGAAGAAAGAAGGCGTGACCTTGAAATCCGCCAAAAAGATGTTGGAAAGAGTTCGCCCGGAAATTTGGGATATCTTGGAAAAAGTAACCAAGAATCACCCCGTTATGTTAAACCGTGCTCCCACCTTGCACCGCTTGGGTATTCAAGCCTTTGAACCGGTACTTATTGAAGGTAAAGCCATTCAGTTGCACCCGCTTACCTGTGCCGCCTTCAACGCTGACTTCGACGGTGACCAGATGGCCGTACACGTACCGCTTTCTTTGGAAGCGCAAATGGAAGCCCGCACTTTAATGCTTGCTTCCAACAACATTTTATCTCCTGCTTCCGGTAAACCGATTGCCGCTCCGTCCCACGATATGGTCTTGGGTGTAAGCTTCTTGACCAAAGTGAAAGACGGCGATATCGGTGAAGGTTCTATCTTCGGTAGCAAGGAAGATGCCTTAGTGGCCTTGGAATACGGAAAACTTTCCTATCACGCCAAAATTAAAGTGCGCGGCATCAACGCTATCCCTGAACCGGGTGCGAACGGCAAAGCCGAAACCGATGCTTCCAAATGGAAAGATTATACCTCCGTGGGCCGCATTATTTTCAACCAAGCCATGCCGAAAGGTTGGGAATATATCAATAAAACCATCGGTAAAAAAGAATTGGGCGCCTTGGTGGACGAATGTTACAAGAGCAAAAAGTATGGCCGCTATGAAGCCGTACAACTCTTGGATAAAATCATGAAAATGGGTTATCACTATGCCACCTTGTCCGGCTTGTCTATCTCCATTGCGGATATGACAATCCCGTCCGTCAAACAAAAATATATTGACGACGCCAAAAAGAAAGTGAAAGAAATTCAAGCCCAAGCCGAAGCCGGTATCATTACCGAAGGTGAACGCTATAACAAAGTTATCGATATTTGGACTCGCGTTACGGACGATGTAGCCAACGAACTCTTCAAAGAAATGAAAAAATTTGAAGAATCTAAATACGATCCGTCCAACAAAGAACACAGCGGTCAACGCTTTAACTCCGTCTATTTAATGGCGGACTCCGGCGCCCGCGGTTCCCGCCAACAGGTACGCCAGTTGGCCGGTATGCGCGGTCTTATGGCTAAACCGCAAAAGAAACTTACCGGTGGTCAAGGGGAAATTATCGAATCTCCTATTACCGCTAACTTCCGTGAAGGTTTGTCCGTACTCGAATACTTTATTTCCACTCACGGTGGTCGTAAAGGTTTGTCCGATACGGCTTTGAAAACCGCCGACGCCGGTTACTTAACCCGCCGTTTGGTGGACGTTGCCCACAATGTGGTAGTAACGGAAGAAGACTGCGGTACCCACAACGGTATTGTGGTTAAATCTTTGATGAGCGGTGAAGAAATGGTGGAACCCATTGAAGAACGTATTTTGGGCCGCACCAGCTTGGAAGATGTCGTGGTGAAAGTGAAAAAAGCCGACGGCACCGAAGAAGAAAAAACCATCATCAAAGAAGGCGATTTAATTACCTTGGAACAAAGCAAGCAAGTCAAAAAATATGGTGTGGAATCTGTACGCATCCGCTCCGTATTAACCTGCGAAGCCCCCTTCGGTGTGTGCTCTCGCTGCTATGGCTTGTCCTTGGCTACTTCTTCCAAGAGCAACCCCGGCGATTCCGTGGGTATCATCGCTGCCCAATCCATCGGTGAACCCGGTACGCAGTTAACCCTTCGTACCTTCCACATCGGTGGTACGGCCTCCCGCGTGCTCTCTCGCAGCCAAGCGGTGGCCGAAATCGACGGTAAGGTAACCTTCAAAGATATCAAGATTATTACCAACCGCTACGACAATAAAATTTGTATTTCCAGAAACGGCTCTATCTTTGTTGAGGCCGGAAATGGTACAATAAAAGAATACAAGATTCAGTACGGCGCTTCCGTGTACACCGCGGATAAAGCGACCGTCAAAAAAGGCTCGCTCCTCGCGGAGTGGGACCCGCACTCTATCCCCGTGCTCGCGGAAGTTTCCGGCACGGTCCGTTTGACGGATGTGGTGGAAGGTATCACCTTGCAGGAAGAGCGCAACAAAGTAACGGGCGTAATCGAACGCAAAATTACCGCTAGCCGCATGGGTAAGAAAAACCCGCGCATTAGCATCGACGGCAAAGACAAGAAAATCAATTTCCCCTTGCCTATCGATACGATTTTGATGGTAGAAAACGGTGAAGAAGTGGAACCGGGTGATGTGCTCGCTAAAATCGGGCGCGAAGCCGGCGGTACCAAAGACATCACCGGCGGTCTGCCCAGAATCGCGGAATTGTTCGAAGCTCGCAGACCCAAGAGCCCCGCTATTATTTCGGAGTTCGAAGGTATTGTAAGCTTGGAAACCTCGCCCAAAGGTTTGATTGAGGTGGTTGTACGCAACGAAGAAACCAACCAGGTTAAACAGTACAGCATTCCGCAAGGAAAACACCTTGTAGTATATGAAGGCGACCATGTAGGTGTGGGTGAAGCCCTTACCGACGGCGCCATCGACCCCCACGACGTGCTGCGCGTGAAGGGCGAAAAAGAAGCGCAAGAGTTCCTGTTAAACGCTATCCAAGAAGTGTACCGCTTGCAGGGCGTAACAATCAACGACAGACATATCGAGGTTATTGTCCGTCAGATGTTAGGGAACGTGAAAATTCTGGATGCAGGAGATACGCATTTCCTCAAAGGCGAAGTGTTAAGCCGCGCCAGCTGGCTTAGAGAAAACGCCAAGATGAAAGCTGCCGGCAAACGCTTGGCAGATGCTGAAACGATCCTTTTGGGTATCAGCAAAGCGTCTCTCGCTTCCGAATCCTTTATTTCCGCGGCTTCGTTCCAAGAAACCACCAAGGTTTTGACGGATGCCGCTATCACGGGCCAGGTAGATGAACTTGCTGGTCTGAAAGAAAACGTAATCGTAGGCCATTTGATCCCCGCGGGAACTGGTATTTCCGCCAGACAAATTGCTGAAGAATTTGAACAAAAACGCAAAGAAACAGGAGAGAAGTAATAATGCCGACAGTAAACCAATTAGTAAAATACGGCCGGGCTAAAGAGTCCACTCGGACCAAATCCCCGGCGTTGCAGGCCTGCCCGCAAAGACGCGGCGTCTGCACCCGTGTTTATACCACGACCCCTAAAAAACCGAACTCTGCTTTAAGAAAAGTAGCGCGTGTAAAACTCACCTCCAAAGTGGAAGTAACCGCTTATATTCCGGGTGAAGGACATAACTTGCAAGAACACTCCATCGTGCTCGTGCGCGGTGGCCGTGTGAAAGACTTGCCGGGTGTGCGCTATCACATCATCCGCGGTGCGCTGGACGCTTCCGGCGTAGAAAACAGAAAACAAGGCCGCTCTCTTTATGGTGTAAAGAGACCGAAAGCCGGAAAATAATTTTTTAGGAGTTGAATAGTAATATGCCGAGAAAAGGTTTAAGACCCAGAGACAGAAGACCGCAGCCCGCGCCGGACTACAAATATAATTCCGTGCTCGTTGCCCGGTTCATTAACAAATTGAATTTTGAAGGCAAAACCGCCACCGCCACCCGCATTTTGGATGACGCCATGGCCATCATTGCCGAAAAAACCAACGAAAACGCTTTGGAAGTTTTCAACAAATGCATTGAAAACGTTCGCCCGCTCGTTGAAGTAAAAGCCCGCCGCGTAGGTGGTGCTAACTACCAAGTACCCACTGAAGTAAAACCCTTGCGCAGCACCTCTTTGGCCATGAGATGGTTGATTGGTGCCGCTCAAAGCCGCAAAGGCCGCCCGATGGCTGAAAAATTGGCCGAAGAAATTATTTTGGGCTCCAAAAAAGAAGGTACTGCCTTTAAGAAACGCGAAGATGTGCACAAAATGGCCGAAGCCAACCGTGCCTTCGCCCACTTCAAATGGTAATTGGGAAATAAGATATGGCTGAATTTAAAACCTATCCGTTAGACAAAATCAGAAACATTGGTATTATCGCTCACATTGACGCGGGTAAAACCACCACTTCCGAACGCATCTTGTACTACACCGGTAAAGTGCATAAAATCGGCGAAACGCACGATGGTGCTTCCGTTACCGACTGGATGGAACAAGAAAGAGAAAGAGGTATCACCATTACCTCCGCCGCTATTTACTGCGTATGGAAAGATTGCCAACTCAACATTATTGACACTCCCGGCCACGTGGACTTCACCGCCGAAGTGGAACGTTCTTTGCGTGTGTTGGACGGCGCCGTCTGCTGTTTCGATGGTGTGCAGGGTGTAGAACCCCAATCTGAAACCGTGTGGCGCCAGGCGGACAAATACCATGTTCCCCGTATCGCTTACATCAACAAAATGGACCGCATCGGCGCGGACTTTATCCGCTCCGCCAACTCCATTAAGGAAAAATTGGGCGGTAACGCCTGCCCGATCCAACTTCCTATCGGTGCCGAAGACAAATTCATCGGTATCGTGGACTTGGTAAAAATGAAAGGTATTATTTGGGACGGCGACCACAACGGTGCTACTTTTAACGAAGTAGAAATTCCGGCTGACCTCGCGGACGCTGCCCAAAAAGCCCATACGGAAATGATTGAAAAACTCGCCGATTTCGACGAAGTCATCATGGAACGCTACTTAAACGGCGAAACGGAATTTACGGTTGAAGAAATCAAAGCCGCTATCCGCAAAGGTACGCTTACCGGTAAATTCTTCCCTGTAATTTGTGGTTCTTCCTACAAAAACAAAGGCGTGCAACCGCTTTTGGACTGCGTAAACGATTATCTACCCTCTCCTGTAGATGTACCCGCAGTCAAAGGGACTAACCCCAACACGGGCGAAGAAGTATTCCGCAAACCTGAAAACAAGGAACCTTTCTGCGGTCTTATCTTCAAAGTACAAACCGACCCCTTTGTGGGTAAACTCAGTTTCTTCCGCATCTATTCCGGTACTATCAAAGCCGGTGATGCTGTATTCTTCCCGGGCAAAAACGCCACGGAAAGATTCGGCCGTATGATGCGCATGATGGCCGACAAACGCGAAGAAGTAAAAGAACTCGGTGCCGGTGAAATTGCCGCTACCGTGGCTATCAAAAACTCTCGCGTAGGCCAAACCATCTGCTCTCCCGAACATCCGATCGTGCTTGAAAGCATTTCCTTCCCGGAACCGGTAATTTCTATCGCCGTGGAACCGAAATCTAAAGCCGACGAAGAAAAAATGTCCAACGCGTTGGCCCGCCTCGCCGAAGAAGACCAAACCTTCCGCGTCCGCACCGACGAAGAAACCGCCCAAACCGTTATCAGCGGTATGGGTGAACTCCACTTGGACATCATCGTGGATCGCATGAAACGCGAATTTAACGTGCAAGCCAACGTAGGCGCTCCGCAAGTAGCCTATCGCGAAACCATCACCAAAACGGTGGAACAAGAAACCAAATTCGTCCGCCAGTCCGGTGGTCGTGGTCAATACGGGCACGTATTCTTGCGCCTCGAACCGCAGGAAAAAGGCAAAGGGTTTGAATTCGTTAACGAAATTACCCAAGGCCGCATTCCGAAAGAATACATCCCTGCCATCGAAAAAGGTTGCCGCGAAGCGTTGGACTCCGGTGCTATGGCCGGTTACCCCTTGGTGGATATTAAAGTGGCCGTATTTGACGGTTCTTTCCACGAAGTGGACTCCTCCGAAATGGCCTTCAAAATCGCTGCTTCTATGGCCTTGAAAGACGGTGCCAAAAAAGCCAACCCGGTTATTTTGGAACCGATCATGAAAGTAGAAGTTGTGGCTCCGGAAGCCAACTTGGGCGACATCATCGGTGACCTCAGCTCCCGCCGCGGTCAAATCGGTGAAATGGGTGTGCGCGGTAACGTGCGCTACGTAAAAGCCGAAGTTCCGCTCGCTGAAATGTTTGGTTATGCTACGAACGTACGCTCCTTGTCTCAAGGTCGTGCTTCGTTCACCATGGAACCCAGCCACTATGCTGAAGTTCCGGCCAACGTTGCCAAAGCGATTGTGGAAAAACGCACTGCTGAAAAAGTGGCCGCGTAATTCACGCAAGCATTTAACAATAAACTCCCCGATATGCCATTGGCTATCGGGGAGTTTTTTGTTGGCAGAAGAACTAAAAATAAGAGAGGAGAAACTTTTGTATTTGGTATAATATCTCATACCTAAATAAAGGAGAAAAGAATGAAAGTAATCGCTTTATTGTTTGCTGCCTTGTTATTCGTGGGATGTGGCACGGTGGAAAAAGGTTATTCGCCGATTGATTTGAAGGCCAAAAATTATGCCGAAGCCTTGAAATCTGCAGATAAATCTTGCCAAATCGATGCCGATTGCACCTCTGTTTCCAAGGGTTGTTGTTTGTGCCACGGCAAAGAAGCCGTTAATAAAGATGCCGCCAATGCGCTCAAATCGTTTTGGTTGAACGAATGTGCCACTGCCGCTTGCACCTTGCAAATGTGCTATGTGGAAATTAACACTTCCTGCCAAAAAGGCCAATGTGTAGGTACACCGAAACCCATGCGTGAGTACGCCGCCTTCTAAGGAGAAAAAATGAAAAAACTATTATTGTTAACTTGCTGTGCGGCTGTTCTTTCCGCGTGTGCGGCCTCTAACCCCGGCATCAATGCCGTTCCTGCCAAACTAACCGCCGCTATTAAAAAAGCCGACAAATCTTGCCAAGTAGATGCCGACTGTGTGGCCGTTCAAAAAGGTTGCTGTATGTGTGCCGGTTACGAAGCCGTCAACAAAAATGCCGCTACCAAAGTGGAAAGCGTGTTTGAAAAACAATGTGCCAGCGGTGCTTGTACGCGTGAAATGTGCTATGTGCAAATCGAGCCCATTTGCAAACAAAATGTTTGTACCGGAAAACTTATTTTGCCCAAAGGCCAAAACTAATTACTGTCTTGATTTAAAAAACCCCGCCTATTAACAGGCGGGGTTTTTTGTATCTTCCAGTAACTGGATAATTCCCGTCAAATTTTTTTCTTTGGCTAGATCCAAAGCGGTCTTACCTTCGTTGTTCTTAATTCGGGAATCAATGGTGGGTTGTTGTAATAAAATTTCCACTATATCTTTATGTTCGTTCCATACTGCCACATGCAAAGGGGTGTTGCCATTGGCGGCATAGGGAGTGTTCACAAATTCGGGGTATTCGGCCAAAGTAGTGCGCAGGGTTCTTTCGTCCTTATCAATAACCGCCTGAAGAACAGGGGAGATAAAATTAGGTTTTTTAAGTCCCTTTTCCTCTTTCTTGGATTGTTCTGCTTGTTGTTTTCTTCGTTTTTTCTCGACTTGTTGAAACTCTTCCCATTTAAGGCGCTCTTCTTTTGGCGTCTTCATTTTTTTCCAATAGTAGGTAATGCCAAATATAGTATTGACGATGAAAGCAATAAATAAAACAGGGCTTAACACAAACAGCAAAAATATCATTAACCAACCTGCACCTTGAGAGGCTGTTGGGTCGTTTGGATAGTTCATTTTTGCCAAAACACCACAACCATAAGGAAACACAAAAATAATGCAAAATAAACCTATGAGAATATAACGGCTGATTAAATATTTTCTTTTAATGCGCACATAAGAAGGTTCGGGAATAGTATCCGGAGCTTGCTGTTTGGTCAAATGCGGAATGGGCTTTTTCTTGGCTGCGCAAAAAAAAGCAATGAGAAGGCCTAAAGGAATGATGGCTGATATTAAAAGAATCATAAAATCACCTTTTCTCTATTTACAAAAAGCTCCAGTTATTATACAATATACTAAGCGAATTTTAGTGCTAAAACATTGAAAGCGAAAGGGTGAAACACGCGAGTAAAATGTATAGCGCAAAAGCCCGTAAATTTGGTATAATAAAATGTACTGAATTGGACTTAGGTAAGAAATTCCTAGCACCGGCTCGTCGAGGATAACGAACCGGAGTAGGGATTTCTGCCGAATAATTTTTTTGTAAAAAACATTTAAGGAAAACCAAAAATGGCAGAAAAAACAGAAAAAAAGGCTAAAGTATTGAGCCAAGAAAGAATCCGCATTAAATTGCGTTCTTACGACCATCGCATGTTGGACGCCTCCGTTTCCCGCATCGTGGAAACCGCGCAGAAAACCGGCGCCATCGTGGCGGGTCCTGTTCTTCTCCCGGTTCGGATTAAGAAGTACACCGTGCTTCGCTCTCCCCATACCGATAAAAAGAGCAGAGAACAATTCGAAATGCGTATTCATAAAAGACTCATTGATCTGAAAAGTCCCACCTCTAAAACCGTCGATGAATTGATGAAACTCGACTTGCCTGCCGGCGTAGATGTGGCAATCAAAAGCAACTAATTAATTAGGAACTGAAGAGATATGACAGAAGAAATCAAAAATGCTGCTGGTGCCCAAGAGGCAACCCCTGTTGCTGAAGTGGCCAAAGCAGAAACTGTCAAAGAAGCGCCCGAAACTTTCCGCTTTGTATTAGGCGAAAAACTCGGTATGACGCAAATCTTTGATGAAAAAGGCAATCTTCATGGCGTTTCCGTTGTAAAAGCGGGCCAATGCAAGGTTGTGCGTGTCAGAACCCAAGAAAAAGACGGCTATACCGCCGTATGCGTGGGTTTTGGCGAAGTGAAAGAAAGCAAACTTAACAAACCGGAACTCGGTTACTTCAAAAAAGCCAACGTCGCTCCGGTCAGACACATGAAGGAATGCCGTGTCGCGGACGTGAACGGTTTTGAAATCGGTCAAGTCATTTCACTCGAAAAAATCTTTAAACCCGGTGATTATGTAGACGTACAGGGTAAAATCAAAGGCCACGGTTTTGCTGGCGCCATGAAACGCCACGGCTTTGCCGGTCAGCCCGCTTCGCACGGTGCTTCCGACAGAGAAAGAGCCCCGGGTTCTTTGGGTTCCCGCCGTTCTTTGGGTAAAGTGCTCTCCGGTCAACGCATGGCTGGTCACTACGGCACCACCACCCACACCGTATCCAAAATTGAAGTTGTAAAAGTGGACAACGAAAACGGACTTATCTTCTTGAAAGGTTCCGTGCCCGGTGCCAAAGGCTCCATCGTGTCCGTCTTGGAAACTTCCAAATACAAAAAACACTATGTGGCGCCTCAGGAACATAAAGTATCCGCTTCCAAGGCTGCTAACAAGAAGTAAGGACTTTGACCCATGGAAACTAAAGTTTTAGATATTAAAGGTAAAGAAAAAGGGACTGTCGCTCTTCCGGATAGTTTGTTTGCCGTAAAAGCCAACCCTACCTTCCTGCACGAAGTCATCACCGCCTTTTTGGCTAACCAAAGACGCGGCACCGCTGATGTAAAAACCCGCAGCGAAGTTTCCGGTACCGGTAAAAAACCGTGGAAACAGAAAGGCACCGGCCGCGCCCGCCAAGGCAGCCTCCGCGCCGTTCAATTCCGCCACGGTGGTATCGCTTTTGGTCCTACCCCGCACTCCTATCGTCAGGACTTGCCGGCCGCCAAAAGAAGAACCGCTCTTGCGATGGCTTTGTCCACCAAACTCGCCGAAGGCAACTTGGTTGTACTCGATTCTTTGACCCTCAAAGAACCCAAAACCAAAGCTTTCGCCGAAATTTTGGAAGTATTGTCCGCCGGACGCAAACCGCTCGTGTTGGATAACTTCGCTGATGCTAATGCCGCTTTGGCTTGCCGCAACGTGGCGGGTTTAACCCACATGCAAACGCAAGACATCAACGCTTATGTAGTGTTGAACAGCAGCAAAGTCATCTTGACCCAAGATGCTGTAGCCAAACTCAGCGATACGTTTGCTAAGGAGGCCAAATAATGACCACCTATACTACGCTTAAAAAACCCCTTTTGACTGAAAAAAGCTTAATTGAACGCGATACCCACAACCGCTATGGTTTTGTGGTAGCCAAAAACGCGTCCAAAGGTGAAATTAAAACTGCGGTTGAAAAAATCTTCAATGTAACCGTAGTGAAAATCAACACCATTTCCGTCACGGGTAAGACCCACCGCATGGGTCGTTTTGAAGGCAAAAGACCTGATTACAAAAAGGCTTTTGTAACCTTGAAAGAAGGCGATAAAATCGAATTGGTGGAAGCCTCTTCGAAGTAGATGAAAGGAGAAACTACTAACTATGCCTATTAAGTCATTTAGACCTTACACCCCTTCCCGCAGAACGATTACGGTTTCGGATTACTCCGATATTACCAAAACCACTCCGGAGAAGAGCCTTACCAAAGGTCTGCGCAAAACCGGCGGTCGCAACAACACCGGTATGATCATGGTTCGCCACATCGGCGGTGGTCACAGACGCGCATACAGACAAATTGATTTCAGACGGGAAAAATTCGGGATTCCTGCTAAAGTCGTATCTATCGAATACGATCCGAACAGAAGCGCCCGCATTTGCCTGTTGAACTATGCCGACGGTGAAAAAAGATATATTCTTCACCCCCTCGGTGTAAAAGTGGGCGACGTACTTATGTCCGGCCCGGCCGCTGATATTAAAGTGGGTAACTGCCTTGCTCTTAAAAACATTCCCGAAGGTACTTTTATCCACGCCATTGAACTGAAAGTCGGTAAAGGTGCGCAACTTGCGCGCAGCGCCGGCAGCCAAGCTCAACTTATGGCCAAAGAATCGGACTATGCCCATATCAAAATGCCGTCCGGCGAAATCCGCTTGGTACCCAGCGCTTGCTGTGCCACCATCGGTCAAGTTGGCAACGTGGATCACTCCAACATTGTCATCGGTAACGCCGGCCGCAACAGACACCGCGGTCAAAGACCTACCGTCCGCGGTAGCGCCATGAACGCTGTTGATCACCCGATGGGTGGTGGCCGCGGTCACGGTAAAGGTGGCAACATTCCGCGCTCTCCGTGGAACCAACAAACCCGCGGTTTGAAAACGCGCTCTACTAAGAAAGCGTTTGGCTGGATGATTGTCAGCGACAGAAGAAAAAACAAGGCTAAGTAATTATGGGAAGATCAACTAAAAAAGGTCCTTTTGTGGATTTAAACCTGTTGGAAAAAGTTCAAGCGATGAACGCTTCCAACGAGAAAAAACCTATTAAGACGTGGGCAAGAGCCTGCACCATCGTGCCGGAATTTGTAGGACACACTTTCCTCGTGCACAATGGCAGAAAATTTCTTCCCATTTACGTTTCCGAACGTATGGTAGGTTATAAACTCGGTGAATTTTCTTTCACCCGTTTGTTCAAAGGTCACGGTGGCATGACGAAAGATTCCACCGCCCTGAAATAAGAGTTGAGGATTTGATATGGAAGCTTGTGCAAAAGCTAAATTTCAACGGTTTGGTAGCCGCAAGGTGAACCTGGTGTTGGATCAAATTCGTGGTAAAAACGTGAAAGCGGCGGAAGATGTATTGCCTTTCGTTGCCAAACGCACCGCTGATTTGGTTGCCAAAACCCTTCACAGCGCCGCTGCTAACTTGGAAGTGAAAGCCGGCAAAAAACTGGACTTCAGCAAAGTCTTCATTAAAGAAGCGTTTGCGAATCTCGGCCCCAGCGGCCATTTGAAAAGAGTGCAGCCCGGCCCTCAAGGCCGCGCTATGCCCTACAAAAAGAGCATGTGCCACTTGACTGTTATCGTCACTGACGAAAAAAAGGGAGGTCGCTAATTTATGGGACACAAGATTCACCCCCGGTCCATTAGACTTGGTTATATTCAGGACTGGCGCTCCAGATGGTTTGCCCCTAAAAATATGCCTGCGTTGATTATGGAAGATTTCCAAATCCGCAAGATGATTGAAGACAAATTCAAAATGGCGGCCGTTAGTTATGTAGGTATCGAAAGAGCCGGCGCGTTCTTGCGCGTCAATGTTCACACCGCCCGCCCGGGTGTGGTGATCGGTAAAAAAGGTGCCGACATTGAAGCCCTTCGCAAAGAATTGGAAGCCTTTACCGGCAGCAAAACCTTTGTGAACGTAATTGAAATCAAGAACCCGGAAACGGATGCTCAGTTGGTGGCTCAAAACATCGCTATGCAACTCGAAAAACGCGCCCACTACGGTGCCGCGATGAAAAAAGCGATTGAAAAAGCCCTTTCCAGCAAAGCGCTTGGTATCAAAATTATGGTGTCCGGCAGACTCGGCGGTGCTGAAATTGCCCGCACAGAATGGAAACGCGAAGGCCGCGTTCCGCTGCACACCTTGTGCGCCGATATTGACTACGGTTTCACCGAAGCCAACACCATCAGCGGTAAAATCGGCATTAAAGTCTGGATTTTCAAAAGAACTCACTTCGCCAAATCTCCGAAAGAGATTATGAATGAACTTAAGAAACATCGCGACATGGAAACCGGTTCCACCGAAGGCGTAACGGAAGTTGCCGCCCCGGAAACCAAATAGAGGACTTTGACTTATGTTAATGCCTAAAAGAGTAAAATACCGCAAGCCCTTCAGCGCGCCCCGCATTAAAGGTAATGCCAAACGCGGCACGGAAGTGGTATTCGGTGAATTTGGGTTGAAAGCCTTAGAACCCAAATGGATTACCGCCCGGCAGATTGAAGCTGCCCGTATTACTTTGTCCCGCTTCATCAAGAAAAAAGGTAAACTTTGGATCCGTGTATTTCCGGACAAAGCCATTACCAAACACCCCGCCGAAACCCGTATGGGTAAAGGTAAAGGTGCGCCCGAATACTGGGCCGCTGTGGTGAAGCCCGGCAGAATTTTGTTCGAATTGGAAGGCGCTACGCTGGAAGATACCAAAAGAGCCATGCGTTTGGCTTCCGACAAACTGCCGATCAAAACGAAACTGGTAACCAGAAGGTAGTTTATGAAAACGAACGAAAAAGAAGTTTTGAAGAAAAAAACGTTGGCCGAACTGAACGAAGCGCTCGGCAAAGCCCAAGAAAAGAAATTTAACCTTCTTTTCAAACACAGCACCACTCCCATCGCCAACCCGATGGAAATTAGAGCGGTAAGACGCGAAATTGCCCTTTTGCAAACGCTGATCAACCAGAAAAAAGAGCAAAAATAGAGGTTCAAAATGGAAAATAAAGAAACCCGTGCCAAAAGAAAAGTGCTGAGCGGTGTGGTAGTGTCCGATAAAATGGACAAAACCCGCACGGTATGTGTAGAACGCTTGGTGCATGATGAACGCTATGGCAAAACGCTTAAAAGAGCGGCTAAATTCCATGCTCACGACGAGGCCAACGAAACCAAAATCGGTGATAAAGTGGAAATTATGAGCACCCGCCCCGTTTCCAAAACGACGAAATGGCGCATTTCCAAAATTGTGGAAAAAGCCAGAGCTTAGTTTCTAAAAACTACGGAGTTATTAAAGTATGATTCAATTAAGAAGCATCGTCAATGTGGCCGACAATTCCGGCGCGCGTAAAGTTCAATGCTTTAAAGTGCGCGGCGGCCACCACCGGGATATCGCAACTTTGGGAGACGTTATTATGTGCTCCGTCAGAGATGCGATCCCTACCTCCGCCATTAAAAAAGGCGACGTGGTCCGCGCCGTAGTAGTTCGCGTGGCCCGCGAAAGAAGAAGAAAAGACGGTTCCTACATTCGTTTTGATGACAACGCCGTTTGCATCATCAACGATAATGGGGAACCCAAAGGCACCCGTGTATTCGGTCCTATTGCCAGAGAGCTGCGCGAAAAGAATTTCTTGAAAATTATTTCCTTGGCTCCTGAGGTGGTATAGTATGATCATCAAGAAAAAAGATACCGTTTTAGTATTGTCCGGTAAGGACAAAGGCAAGAAGGGCGAAGTGAAATCTGTTAACCCGTCCAAAAACAAAGTAGTAGTAGCGGGTGTAAACATGGTTTCCAAACACGTGAAACCTTCTCAAAACAAGCAGGGCGGCATTGTACAAGTAGAAGCCGCGTTGGACGCTTCCAACGTAGCCATTGTCTGTGGCAAATGCAAAAAAGCCATGACGCCCAAAGTGCAAATCTCGGCTGACGGCACCAAAACGCGCGTCTGCCGCAAATGCAATGAGCCGATCATTTAATCTAGGTACAGTTAAAAATGACTAAGAAAGAAACTAAAAATGTAACGAAGGCGCCCGAAGGCTATACGCCCAAATTGCAGGCCCTTTACAGAGAAAAAGTGCTTCCGGCCTTGCTCAAAGACATGAACGTCAAAAGCCCCATGGCCGTGCCGAAACTCACGAAAATCGTGATTAACATCGGCGTCAAAGAAGCTCGCGAAGATATCAAAGCGCTGGAAATCGCCAAAGACGATTTGACCGCTATTGCCGGTCAAGCCGCTCAAATCCGCCGTGCTAAAAAATCTATCTCTAACTTCAAACTTAGAGAAGGTATGCCCATCGGTGTGCGCGTAACCTTGCGCGGTGCCAGAATGTATGAATTCTTGGAACGCTTCATCTGCATTGCTTGCCCCCGCATCCGCGACTTTCAGGGCTTCAATGCCAGCTTTGACGGTAAAGGCAATTTGAACCTGGGTATTAAAGAACATTATATCTTCCCGGAAATTGATGTTGAAAAATCGCCTAAAGCCCATGGTATGAACATTACGTTCGTCACCACTGCCGCCGACAACGCCAGCGGTCGCTTGCTCATGGATTACATGGGTATGCCTTTCCGCAAAGCGGCTAAATAAAAGGAGCAAGAAACTTTATGGCTACTAAAGCATGGGTTGCAAAAATGGCTAAAGACCAAAAGTTCGCCGTGCGCTATCACAACAGATGTCAAGTCTGTGGGCGCGCGAGAGGTTACTACCGCGACTTCGGCCTTTGCCGTATCTGCCTGAGAAAAATGGCACACCAGGGTTTAATCCCGGGTCTTAGAAAATCGAGTTGGTAATTTAAGGAGGAGGTACCTTTTTCGGGCCAACTCCGTATAACGGAAAGTGGTTTGGAGAGGTAACCTATACACATGGATCCGATCGCAGATTTCTTAACCAGAGTAAGAAACGCTAACATGAAAAAGAAAGAAAAAGTGGATATCCCTTTTTCTAAAATTAAAACCGAAATTGCGCGTGTACTGAAAGAAGAAGGCTACATCGCCAATTTCAAAGCCGTCCACAACGAAACCAAAGGCGGCGTCGTCAGAGTGTTCTTGAAATATACGCCTGAAAACGAATGCGTAATCCAAGGTTTGAAACGTATTTCCAAACCCGGTTCCCGCGTTTACAGCGCTTACAACAACATTCCGAAAGTACGCGGTGCTTTTGGCGTAACGATTCTTTCCACCTCTAAAGGTGTAATGACGGACGCTCAAGCCAAAGCCGAAAAAATCGGCGGCGAATTGTTGTGCCAAGTTTGGTAAGGGGGGAATATGAGCAGAATTGGTAAAAAAATCATCAATATTCCCGCCGCTACCAAAGTGGAAATTAAAGACAGCGTAATCACCGCCACCGGCGCTTTGGGCACCTTGTCTTATTCCATTCCGGAAGGCATTACCCCGAACTTGGAAAACGGCGTATTGACTTTCTCCGTAGCCGAAAACCGCGTGAAAGAACTCAACGCTTTGCATGGTACTACCCGCGCTAACGTTTTCAATATCATTGAAGGCGTAACCAACGGTTTTACCAAAGTGTTGGAAATCAACGGTTTGGGTTATCGTGCCAATGTGGCCGGTACCAAACTGAACTTGGAACTCGGTTTCTCTCACCCCGTCAATTTGGATATCCCCGCCGGCCTTACGGTCGTGGTGGATCCCAAATCCGGCGCGGTATCGATTAAAGGTAGCGATAAGTTCAAAGTGGGCGATTTCGCTGCTAAAATCAGAAGACTTAGACCGCCGGAGCCCTACAAAGGCAGTGGTATCAAATATCAGGGCGAACATATTACTCGCAAAGCTGGTAAAACTGCGGCGGGAGGTAAATAATTATGGCTACTAAACAAGAAAGATACCAATACAGAAAAGACCGCAGCCGCGGACATCTTTTGAGAAACGGTGCCGTCCGCCCGAGACTCTCCGTTTACAGAAGTCTTAAATACATTTACGCCCAAATTATTGACGACAACACCCACAGCACTTTAGTGTCTGCTACCACGTTGTCTAAAGAATTTGAAGGCAAGTTTGAAACCTCCGCCAAGAGCATCGAAGCGGCGAAAGCCCTGGGTGCCGTCATCGCCAAAAAAGCGATTGAACAAGGCATTACGGAAGTAATGTTTGACCGCGGCGGACGCGTTTACCATGGCAGAATCAAAGCTCTTGCTGATTCCGCCAGAGAAGCAGGATTGAAATTCTAAGGTCATAGGTGAATTTAATGTCCAATGAAACGCTCGTGAAAAGCGACAACAGAAAAGAAGCGAAAGGCAAAAGAGCCGAGTTTCAAAAAGCAAAACCGGCGGTAGAAGGTAAAACCACGGTTATCCACGTTGCCAGAACGGCCAAGGTAGTCAAAGGCGGTAAACGCTTTGGCTTCCGCGCGCTCGTAGTAGTCGGAAACGGCTTGGGCAAAGTGGGCGTTGCTATTGGCAAGGCGAATCAGGTTCAGTTGGCTATTGCTAAAGCTGAATCCCATGCGCGCAAACACATGATCACGTTCCCGATCGTGGGCGAAACCATTCCGCACGAAACCATCGGTAAATTCGGTGCCGCTTCCGTGTGGATGAAACCCGCGGCCCCCGGTACCGGTGTAATCGCCGGTAGCGGTGTGCGCTTGTTGTTTGAAGCTGCCGGTATCAAAGACGTGTTGGCCAAAAGCCTTGGCAGCACGAACCCGTGCAACTTGGTCTATGCGACCTTGGAAGCTTTCAAACAATTGAAAAGCAAAGAAACCGTGAACGCTGTGCGCGGTAAAGCCGCCCCTGTGGCTGAAGCCCCCAAAGCGGAAACCGAAGCCGCGAAGGCCGAATAGTTTTGTGGAGAGATAAAAATGGTAACTTTGAATAAACTTTTCCCTAAACATGGGTCTAGAAAAGAAAAAAGACGCTTGGGCTTAGGCCCCGGTTCCGGTTTGGGCAACTACTGCACCAAAGGGATGAAAGGTCAGTCTTCCCGCTCCGGTAACACCCGCAAAGAAAGTAAAGAAGGCGGACAAATGCCTCTTATCCGCCATACGCCGAAAAGCGGCTTTTCCAATAAAGATTTTGCCAGACGTTTTGATTATGTAAACGTTGGCTCTTTGGAAAAAGCCTTTGCGGCGGGTGCCGAAGTAACCCCCGAAGCCTTGAAAAAAGCCGGTATCATCCATGATGTTACCCGCGTGAAAGTGTTGGCCAATGGTACCATCACGAAGGCTTTGAAAGTGTCTGCTCACGGTTTTTCTGCCACCGCCAAAGCGGCGATTGAAAAAGCCGGCGGCACTGTAACTGTTATTGAACAAAAGACCAAATAATGTCTAACAACACAGTTGCAAATATCTTTAACGCCCCCGAACTCAAGAAGAGACTTCTCTTCTTGATCGGGGCGTTGGCTGTTTTCCGGATTGCCGCTGCAATCCCAATACCCGGTATCAATACGGAAGTTTTGAAACAAATGTTCGCTGCCCACCAAAACGGTATTCTCGGTTTTATGAATATCTTTTCGGGCGGTGCTTTGGGCAGATTTTCCATTTTGGCTTTGGGTATCATGCCGTACATTAACGCCTCCATCATTATGGGGTTGGTGCGCGGGGCTCACATTTTCCCGGCATTAGACCGCATGCATAAAGAAGGTGAATCCGGCAGAAGAAAAGAAAACCAGATTACCCGTATTTTTGCACTGTTTTTGGCCCTTTTACAAGGGTCTATGATGACTTTTGCCATCACGCGTGTGGAAGGCGCGGGCGGCGTATCGGCGGTAGTGAATCCGTCTTTTATGTTCTTCGTCACCACTGTGCTCACCCTGGCGGCGGGCACGATGTTTGTTATGTGGTTAGGTGAACAGATTACCGAAAAAGGGGTAGGGAACGGTATTTCTCTTATCATCTTTGCGGGAATCGTAGACCGCTTGCCCGGTGCTATTATGGAAGTGGTCAACCGCGTGAAAACGGACGAAATGGACTTTTTTATGGCGCTCGTTATTTTCGGTGCGGCTATTGTTATTACGGCTTTGGTGGTGTGGTTGGAAACGGCCCAACGCCAAATCCCGGTGCAATATGCCAAACGCCAGGTAGGGAACAAAACCTATGGCGGGCAAACCAGTTATTTGCCGCTTAAAATCGATCAAAGCGGTGTAATTGCCGTAATCTTTGCCTCCTCCGTTATTTCCTTGCCGTTAACGATTGCCAGTTTCAACCAAGAAGCTCCTTGGGCGCAAAAGTTGTTGGAATCTATGAATCATAGCAGCGCGCTGTATATGATTCTGTTTTCCGCGCTCATCATTTTCTTCTGCTATTTCTACAATTCGATGACGATTAACCCGTCCGATTTGGCTGATAACATGAAGAAATGGGGCGGTTTTATTCCGGGTATTCGCCCCGGAGAACCCACCAAGAATTACATTGAATGGGTGATGAACCGCTTGACCTTCTGTGGGGCTATCTTTGTGTGTTTAATTGCGGTCATGCCGGACGCTTTCCGTGCGAAATTCGGCGTGGACTTTTATTTTGGCGGAACGGCGCTCCTCATCGTTGTAGGGGTAGCGTTGGATACGGTCGGCCAAGTACAAGCCCACTTATTGGCCCGCAACTATGAACCGTTGATGAAAGGCTCCAAACGGATTAAAGGCCGCTGGTTTAACGTCGGTCAATAAGGTTTTAATCAATTTTGCTTTTGTGCTTTGTGTCGGTTTTTAATCGCACTTGGCACAAAAGCAACTTTTGTGAAATACTGTTTTTTGAAAAGTTTTAATTTGCCGTAAGGACGATTTTGCGTTTGGGTCTGTGAGGGCCTAAACGCAAAGTTGTCTGTAAGTTAATGAGGATTGATAGAAAGTGAATATTGTTTTGATGGGCTGTCCGGGTGCGGGAAAAGGCACCCAATCAGCAAAGTTGCAACAAAAGTTTGATTTACAACATATTTCCACGGGAGAAGTCCTTCGTAAAGAAATTGCATCCGGTTCGGAGTTAGGCAAACAAATTGCCGGGATTATCAATAACGGAAATTTAGTACCGGACGAAATGATTGCTTCCATGTTGGAAAACAAAGTCAAGAATACGGAAAAAGGAATTATTTTTGACGGATTCCCCAGAACGGTGGCACAAGCCCGGGTGTTGGACGAAATGATGAAACGGTTGGGCCGCGATCTTACCCATGTGGTAATGATTGATTTGCCGGAAGGGGAAGTGATAAACCGTATTTGTTCCCGCCGTCAATGCAAAAAATGCGGAGCAATTTTGCATGTGGATATAAAGGCTCCGTTGGCGAACTGCCCCGTATGTGAGGGGGAATTATACACCCGTGCAGATGATACGCCGCAAAGCGCCAAACACCGCTTGGAAGTATATCATCGCGATACTTTACCGGTGAAAAATTATTATCTAAACAGCGGGAAATATGTGGAAGTAAAAGGGGATCAAACCCCCGAACAGGTTTTTGAGGACATTGTAAAAGTCCTTGAGAAGGTAAAATGATTGAAGTAAAAAACGAAAGCGAAATCCAAAAAATGCGTGAAGCCGGCAAAGTTACCGCGGCGGTTCTTAAGTTGATGACCGAAATGGTAAAGCCCGGTGTGTCCACGCTTGAGTTGGACATCGCAGCCGAAAAAACGATTCGTTCCTTCGGAGCGACACCGCTTTTTCTCGGTTATTACGGGTTTCCGGCCAGCATTTGCGCCTCGGTAAATGAAGAAGTCGTGCACGGAATCCCAAAAAAAGATAGAATATTAAAGAGTGGTGATATTATCAGTATAGATACAGGAGCCCGCCTTGACGGTTTCTGTTCTGATGCCGCAATCACCCTCGGCGTGGGAGAAGTTTCTGATGAGGCCCAAAGATTGATGGACGTTACCAAAAAATCTTTGTATAAAGCAATCGGCCAAATCAAACCGGGCCGTCGTTTAGGCGATGTGCAAAACGCGGTGGAAACTTTTGCCAAGTTACATAATATGGGTTTGGTTCGCGATTATTGCGGGCATGGTATTGGCCGTAATATGCACGAAGAACCGAGCATACCGAACTTCGGTAAGCCGGGTACCGGCCCTGTGTTACAAGCGGGAATGGTACTCGCAATAGAACCCATGTTGACTGCGGGAACTTATAAAGTCAGGGAGTTGGATGATGGCTGGACGGTGGTTACAATGGACGGCAAATATGCGGCCCATTTTGAACACACGGTAGCCGTTACCGCTAACGGCAGCGAGATTCTCACTGCTTTTGAATAAAATGCTTCGCGCTTCCGTAAAAGGAAAAGCGCGGATTGCGTTTGTTCTGGATTTATCCGCACTCGGAGTTGTATGAGCGATAAAATCGAAATTGAAGGTAAAGTTCTGGAAGCCCTGCCCAACGCAATGTTCAAAATTGAAATACCGGGCGGTAAAGTAATTCTGGGACACATATCCGGCAAAATGAGAGTTCATCATATAAGAATTCTTCCGGGCGACAAGGTGAAGTTGGAACTTTCCCCATATGATCTGACCCGCGGAAGAATAACTTATAGGGAGAAATAAATGAAAGTTAGAGCCAGTGTAAAAAAGATATGTCAGAAATGCAAAATCATTAAACGCAACGGCGTCGTCCGTGTGGTTTGCGAAGTCGCGAAACACAAACAGCGCCAAGGTTAATTTATAGGAGTTTTATAAAATATGGCTAGAGTCGCAGGTATTGATTTACCGAAAAACAAAAGAATAGATGTCGCGTTGGAATACATTTATGGCATCGGCAAGAAAAACGCGAAAGAAGTGCTTGCCAAATTAGAAGGCCAAATTGATCCCGCCACCCGCGTGAAAGATTTGACCGAACAACAAGCCGGTCTCTTGAACACGATCTTGCAAAAAGAATACAAAGTTGAAGGTGAACTTCGCCGTGAAGTTGCCCAAAACATTCACCGCATGATCGAAATTGGTTCCTACAAAGGCCAGCGCCACCGCCGCAATCTGCCCGTCCGCGGCCAACGCACCAAAACCAACAGCAGAACCCGCCGCGGCAGAAGAAAAACCGTGGGTTCCAAAACCAAATAACTTTAGAAGGATTTAATATATGGCAGAAGAAAAAGTAACAACGTCCGCGGCTAAAACTGCGGCGAAAGGTAAAAAGAAAAACGCGAAAGCCCCTGCTTTCGGTGTCGTGCACATTTACTGCTCGTTCAACAACACGATTGTAACCGTGTCTGACGATAAAGGTAACACGATTGCTTGGTCTACCGCCGGTTCTCACGGCTTCAAAGGCACCAAGAAAAGCACTCCGTTTGCTGCGCAAATCACCAGCAACAAAGCGGCCGAAAAAGCCGTTGCGCTCGGTATGCGCGAAGTAGCCGTTAAGGTCTGCGGGCCTGGTCAAGGCCGCGAAACCGCCGTGCGTGCCGTACAACAAGCCGGCCTTATCGTGTCTTCCATTAAAGACATTACCCCCATCCCCCACAACGGATGCAGACCGCCCAAAGCCAGGAGAGTATAAAATTTATGTCTAGATATACAGGACCCAGCTGCAAAAAATGCAGAAAATTAGATTGCAAACTTTTCTTAAAAGGAACCAAATGTTACACCAACTGTGTGATTGACAAATTGGCCGCCGTTACCAAACGTGGCGGTAAAGTAAGAAAAGCCAAAATTTCCGAATACGGTATCCGCTTGCAAGAAAAACAAAAAGCCAAATTGCAATCCGGTATGTCGGAAATTCCGTTTCACAATATGTTTGCCGCCGCGGCCAGAGCCGAAGGCCAAACCGGTGAAAACTTCCTTCGCAAATTGGAAACCCGCTTGGATAACATTGTGCGCCGCTTAGGTTTTGCCGTTTCTTTGAAAACCGCCCGCCAAATCGTTCTCCACGGTTATGTGACGGTAAACGGTAAATCGGTAAATGTTCCTTCTTACCAATTGCGTATTGGTGATAAAGTAACCTTGGATAAATCCTTGGCCGAAAACGTACAAGTGAAACAAGGTTTAACCGAAACCGAAAAACGCAACCAGCGCCCCAGTTTCTTGGAATATGACGCGGAAAAATTAACCGGTAAACTTTTGAGATGGCCCGACAGAGCGGAAATGTCCTACCCTGTCAATGAGCAGCTGATTGTAGAATACTATTCTAAATAGTTTGGAGGCTTATAATGGCTTTGAACGAAATTAAACTTCCCCAGGCGATTCAATTAGAAGAAAAAACCGCGTCCGACTTTTACGGCAAATTCATTGCCGAACCGTACGAAAGCGGCTATGGCCACACTGTAGGTAACTCTCTGCGCCGGATTTTGCTTTCCGGTATGGAAGGTGCCGCTGTTACCGCCGTCAGAATCGCCGGTGCCGTGCACGAATTCAGCACGGTTCCCAATGTCCGGGAAGATGTTATCAACATTTTGCTCAACCTCAAACACCTTCGCGTGAAGATGGAAGGCAAAACTCGTGAATATTTGCAATTACACGCCGCCAAACCCGGTGTTGTAACGGCCGCCGACATTGAAGAAACCGACGGGGTTGAAATTGTCAATAAAGACCTGGTTTTGGCTACCTTGGAAGTAGGTGGCAGTCTGGAAATGGAAATTGAAATTTCCCGCGGTAAAGGCTATGTTCCCGCTGAAGATTTGGCCAAAGTCCAACGCCCGGCCGGGTTTATCCCCATGGACGCGTTGTTTTCCCCGATTGTGAAGGTTCACTATGATGTGGAACCTGCCCGTGTCGGCCAGAAGACGGACTATGACCGCTTGATTTTGGAAATCACCACGGACGGCACCTTGGCTCCTGCTAAAGCGCTTCACCGTGCTGCGGTGTTGTTGTCCAAATCCTTGCACATTTTCACGATTGAAGGAGAAGAAGATTGCGTAGCTACCACTAGCGATGAAGCCGTGGTAGAAGAAACCGTCGCTACCGGGGTAAACACCTCCAGCGCCGCTTCTAAGCAAGATGAGTTGTTGAACCAATCTATTGAATTCATCGAACTCTCTTCCCGCTCCATCAATTGCCTCAAGTCCGAAAACATCAACACGGTGCGCGACTTGGTGAAAATGACCGAAGATGACTTGAAAATGATTAAGAACTTCGGTGCCAAATCTATGGACGAAATCAAAGAAAGACTCGCCGAAATGAATCTTTCTTTGGGTATGAAATTTTAAGGAGTAAGTTTTAGTATGATTAAGAATACCGGATACAGAAAACTTGGCAAGACTGCGTCCCACCGCAAAGCGATGCTTAACAACATGGCTACCAGCATTATCCTTCACGAAGAAGTGACGACGACCGTGCAAAAAGCCAAAGAAGTAAGACGCGTGGTGGAAGGACTCATCACTTTGGCCAAGGCCAATAACGAACGCGCCGCTAAAGATACTTTGAAAGATGCGACCGCCGTTAAAAAACTGTTTGAAGTGTTGGCTGTCCGCTATGCCAACCGCGCCGGCGGCTTCTGCCGCATTTACCGCGCGGGGCTGCGCAAAGGCGACAACGCCGAAGTAGCCATCATCAAATTGGTTGACTAGGGGAAACTAAATGGTAATAGACTATCTCGGGGGACTTTTTTCTTCTGACTTGGGAATGGACCTTGGCACGGCCAACTGTCTTATCTATGTCAAAGACAAAGGGATTGTGCTACGCGAACCTTCTGTGGTTGCCGTGGAAAGAGAAACCGGCGAAGTGAAGGCAGTAGGCTCTAAAGCCAAGCAAATGCTGGGCAGAACCCCCGCCAACATTGTGGCCGTGCGCCCGATGAAAAACGGTGTAATTGCGGACTTCGAAGTTACGCAAGAAATGATCCGCTATTTCATTCGCAAAGTGCATAGCCGCAGCAGTCTGTTACGCCCCCGGATTGTTATTGGTATCCCTTCGGACATTACCGGCGTAGAACGCCGCGCAGTGGACGACGCCGCCCGTCAGGCCGGCGCCCGGGAAGTATATTTGATCGAAGAACCCATGGCTTCGGCCATGGGTGCCGATTTGCCGATTGCGGAACCGCACGCCAGCATGATTGTTGACATCGGCGGCGGCACAACGGAAGTGGCCGTCATTTCGCTGGGCGGAATGGTCGTAGCCAAATCTATTGATGTTGCCGGTGACGAGTTGACCGAGTGCATTGTGCAGTATTTCCGCAAAAAATACAATCTGATCATTGGCGAAACCACCGCCGAGGAAGTAAAGATTAACTTGGGTTCCGTTTATCCCTTGAAAGAAGAAAAATCCATGGAAGTAAAAGGACGCGACCAGACACAAGGTTTGCCGCGCACCTTGACGGTTACTTCGGAAGAAATCCGTCAGGCTTTAATGGAACCGGTGCGGTTGATTATTGATGTAATCAAAAGCACCTTGGAAGAAACCCCGCCGGAATTGGCTGCTGACCTCGTAGACAGAGGTTTGGTGGTTGCCGGAGGCGGAAGTCTTTTAAGAGGAATTACGGAGTTAATCCGTAAAGAAACGGATATCCCCGTCCACCGCGCGGCTGATCCTCTTAGTTGCGTGGCGTTGGGCACGGGTAAATTTTTGGAACAACTGAACGAAAAAGGTTCCCGTTTCTTCGGTTCCCGCAGTAAATCTTTCTAGCCTAGGGCTTTTGAAACCATTTAAGCGGACACGCGTTCTGTAAAAGGGACCGTGTCCGTTTTTTTATTTGGGCACACAAACCGAAGGCCAAGTGCCTTGAGATTAAAAACAAACGGGCCGCACCAGCCCTAAAACGATTTTTATTTTTATGTTGCATACCAAAAACAAACAACGCAAAAAAACCTCTTCCGGCGCGCGCAGACGCTTTTTGTTGCCGGCGGTGTTTTTGTTGCTCTCTTTTTTGCTTATGATTTTGCCGTTGGAAGGCTTTGTTTCTTCCGTCAAGGCGGTTCTATCGTATATTTTTATTCCGCAAATTCGCCTTGCGCACGGTACGGCTAAATATGCCGAAAACGTACATCAAACGGTACAGGAGTTGCTCAATACCCATCGGGAAAACGGCGAACTGAAACAACAGTTGGAAATGAACCGTTTGGAAGCCCAGCAATCTGCCAGTGTTTTTGCCGAGAACGAACGCTTAACCCAAATGATGAACCTGAAATCTAATAAAAGATGGAACGGGGTTTGGGCGAAGGTGGCGTATCGGGAGCCCAGCCAGTGGAACTCGGTTATTATCGACAAAGGTTCAGCTGACGGAATCAAAGAAAGAAGCGCCGTTATTTCTGTGGAAGCCGGGAAAGAAGGATTAGCCGGCGTGGTGGTGGAAGTGACGGAAAAAACTTCTAAAGTTTTGTTAGTGCGAGACGAAGATTTTTCTGCCGCCGTCTTTTTGGAAGGCGGTAAAGAGGAAGGCCTTTTAACCGGAAACGGTTTGCGTCCGGTACGCATTAAATATATCCCGCTTTTGACGAAGGTTCAGCCGGGGGACAAAGTCTATACGGCCGCCACCAGCAGTATTTTCCCGGCGGGTATTTTGGTGGGAGAAGTGAGTGCCGTCCGCGGCGAAGACGACTTCCAAACCGCCTTGGCGGTGGAGGTTATCCCACAAGTGCGTTCCTCTGCGGTAAAAGAAGTTTTTGTGATTTTGGAAGGAGGGGAAAAGTAATTTATGTGGAGTTTTTGTAAACTGATTTTGCTTTTTCTGTTGGCAACCGTATGCCATTGGGCGTTGGCTACCTTGTTCTCTTTCTGCGGTTTAAGCGTAAATATGATGCTTGTTTTTGCCGTGGCTTTTTGTGCAGTGTTAAAGCCGGTTTTCGGTTATTCCGTTGCCTTTTTATGCGGACTTTTTTTAGATTTTTTCGGCACAAAATTATTCGGCAACAATGCTTTTTCCTTTACGGTAGCCGCTTGCACGGTATATGCGCTTGCTCAACGGTTTGATTTTGAGGCCGTTTTCCCGCAAATGTTCAGTGTGTTTGGTTTAACCATCGGGGTTGCCGTATTAAATACATTGCTTTTGTACTGGTTTACTTCGTCTGCCATGTGGCCCGGTTTTTGGAGTTTGTTAGGCGGGGCGGTGGTAGTTTCTTTGGTGGCGCCGGGCGTTTTTTGGTTGGTTCGCCGGGTGCTGGGGCAAGGAATCGTTTGCCGTTAACCTGTCCGGAAGGATAACAAATGGCCGTTACTAAAATTTTCTTTAATATGCGTTTGAAGGTAATGATGGCACTTGCCTGTATGGTATGTGCCGTGATTGCTTTGCGCCTTATAGATATTCAGGTATTACGCCATCAAACTTACCTGCAAATGGCCGAACGGAACCGTACCCAGGTAATCTATCAAACGGCTCCGCGCGGACGCGTATTTACCGCAGACGGTGTAGCCGTGGCTTCTAACGAGCCTTCTTTCAGTTTTTATTATCTCGCCGCCGGGAATAAAGATCCGGAGTATTTAAGCCGCTTGGCGCACGATTTTGCCCCTCATCTTAAAATGACTTCCGAAGAAGTATTGGAAAAATTGGAAAAAGGGGTAAAGAGCGGCAAAGCCACCGTGCTTGCGGAAAACCTTTCCACCAAAAGCACCGTAGCCTTGCAGGAACTTCAACTGTATTACCCCGGTGTGTATTTGGTGGAAGAAACCAAGCGCAATTATCCGTACGGCGGTTTTGCCAGCCACTTAATTGGCTATTTGGGAAGTATGGACGACCGCGAGTGGCGCAAACGCGACCTAAAAATGGGATACCGCTTAAATTCCAAATTGGGCAAGAACGGTATTGAGAAAAAATTTGAAAAAGAACTGAAAGGCCGAGACGGCGGTGTTTATTTGGAAGTAGATTACCGCGGCCGTGTAAAAAGCATTATTGAAGATAAAAAATGGGCTGCCGGAAGCGATGTGTATTTAACGCTTAATTTTGATGTACAAAAAGCGGCGGAAGAAGGCCTTAAAAACTCCCTTACCGGAAGAGGCGCGGCCGTTGCGTTAGATCCCCGCACGGGGGCGGTACTGGCCCTGGCCAGTGCGCCTTCGTACGACCCGAACATTTTTGTTCCGTACAGCGATGAAGAATTTCCCAAAAAATCTAAAAAAATCAGCGAATATAACTTGGCAATTCAAGGTATTTATCCGCCTGCCTCCACCTTCAAAGTAATCACGGCCGCTGCCGCTTTGGAAGGGGGGCATATCCAGGTGGAACGCAAAATCAACTGTCTCGGTCATTACGATTCCGGCCCGCGTGTTTTTAAGTGTTGGGGCACTCACGGCCCCGTGAACTTTTTTGAAGGCATGAGCAATTCTTGCGATGTTTATTTCTACACGATTGCTTCCCAAATCGGGGCTGCGTCTATTGAGAAAATCCAACGCAAATTTATGTTCGGCCGCCAAACGGGGATTGATTTGCCGGGGGAAAAGGCGGGCAATATGTACGGCCCCACCCGCCGGGCCCGCAACAAAACTTATTGGTTTGTGGGAGATACCCTGAACCTTTCCATCGGGCAGGGCGAATTATTGGTAACCCCTCTTAAACTTGCCCAATTTGCCGCTGCTATTGCCAGCCGCGGAAATGTGTATAAGCCTTATTATGTGGAAAAAATTGTGAGCAATCAAACGGGTAAAGAAGAAAAACTGGGCAAAACCGAAATTTTACAAAAGGCCGAATTAAAACCCGAAACCTACGATTTAATTTTTGAAGCCCTGAAATATACCGTGGACAAAGGTACCGCCGCCCGCGTAAAACTGAAAGGAAAAGATGTCTATGGCAAAACGGGTACGGCGCAGAATCCGCACGGAGCCGACCACGGTTGGTTTATGGCTTTTGCCGCCGAACCGGGGCAGGAGCCTTCTATCGCGCTAGCCGTGTTTGTGGAATTTGGGGAAGGGGGCAGTAGTGCCGCCGGCCCGATTGCCCGCAAAATGCTGGAAGCCTATTTCGGTATGAATAAACCCAAGCCTGCCGCGCCTGCCCGCACGGCGGAAGATTACCGCGAATTATTGCCGGAGGAAAATATCAATGCTGTCGTTTAAAAACAAAACCGCATCCGGCCGAAGCCGTATGGATTTTTTACTTTTCGGAGCCATGATTGGACTTGTAATCATGGGGGCTTTGTGCATTATGTCGGCGGTGAACAGTTTGTCTTTTACAAACCCGGTCGTGCGTACTCACTTGGTGGCGCTGCCTATCGGGGCATTTGCCTTTTTTGTAGGGTGGAGTTTTAACTATCAAATTTATGACGAACAATGGAAAGCCCTGTATGGTTTTATTTTGATGTTGTTGGTGGGAGTATTGCTGTTCGGCTCGTATCAGCGGGGTTCTCGCTCTTGGTTTGTATTGCCGTTTTTCTCTATGCAACCTTCCGAAATTTGCCGTGTGGCTACTATTTTGGTGGCAGCCGCTTTTTTGGATAGACGCGGGCGCCGTATTCGGGAAGTGCCCACGCTGTTTGGGTTGGGAGCAATCCTCTTACCGATTTTCGGGCTGATTATGATGCAACCCGACTTCTCTTCCGTAGTGGTTACTTTGCCTGCGTTGGCGGTGCTCCTGTTTTGTACCGGGGTGAATATTTTTTATCTTATTTTGGCGGGCCTTTTTGCCGGGGTAACCGGGTTTTTTACGATTACTTGGACCTATCTTTATCTGCACCCCGAACTCATGGATTTTTGGCTGTTTAGAACTTTTTATGAACTTGGGCACAACGGGTGGTATATTACGGGTTTTTGTGTGCTTGTTATGTTGTTGGGGTACGCGGCTTGGTGGTTTTTTAAGCAACTTCGTATTTTTCTTCCGTCTATCTATTTCGTTTTGGCTACGCTTGTGGTGTTGGCGGGCTTATTCGGCGGAATGTTTGTGGATCACCAGATGAAACCGCACCAACGCAAGCGCGTGGAAACTTTTTTGGCCCCTACCGCAGACCCCCAAGGGGCGGGATACAACGTGTTACAAGCGCAAATTGCCATGGGGGCGGGTGGTGTGTTTGGCAAAGGGCTTTTTTCGGGTACCCAATCGCGCCTCGGTTTCGTGCCGGAAAAACATACCGATTTTATTTTGGCTGTAGTAGGTGAAGAGTTAGGCTTGTGGGGCACTTTGGGCGTTTTGGGGCTTTATTTGCTCATTTTATGGCGCATCATCGTGGTAGCCTACAGTTCCAGTGACCGATACGGATATTTGGTTTGTTCCGGCGTTTTCGGTATGTTCTTTACTTATGTGTTGGTAAACTTCGGCATGCTTATCGGCATTGTGCCGGTGGCAGGGATTCCGCTGCCGTTTATCTCGTACGGAGGGTCTAACCTGGTGGCCAGTTTTTGGGCACTTGGGGTAGTGCAATCTGTGTACGCAAGGCGGATTCGGGCATAAAAAGATGATGAATACGCCAAAAATTTATAAAATACGAGTAGTATTCCGTTGGTTGAAAAACCAAGCGGACAGAAACACTTTTAACGCGGTAAGAAAAATGGTGCTTACGGCTGGGTTGCCGTTTGAGCCGGCCAAAGTAAATAAAAATTGGCCGCGCTTGGCATACGGGCCGTCCCCTGCGTTGGGGCAACGGGCCGAGCGTGAGTACCTGGACATTTATTTGCAGAAGTCTATTGCGGCGGAAGAAGTACAAAGCGCATTGGAAAAAGCAGCCCCGTCCGGGCTGGAGTTACTGAGCGTGCGCAGAGTACCTTATCCGTTGCCTTCCGTGCAGAACTTGGCGGCCGCGGCCCGGTACCGGGTGGAAGGGAATTTTTCTTCCTATCAACCTGGGCGGAAGTTGGAAGAGTTTTTAAGTTCGGGGCGGGTGGAAATTACCCGTCGGGCGGAAAACGGCCTTTCGTGCGTGAAGGAATTGAGTGCGCATATCGGCCCGTGCCGCACGATATCCCCGGAAGTTGTATCCCTGACGGTTTTATCCGTGCAAGGGAAATGGATTAACCCGGAAGAAATAATCGCCGCGTGGCTGGGTTTGGAAGTTCCGGCCGGTGAGGAAAACTTTACGGTGGAAGGTTTAACTTTTATAAGAGAAGGACTTTTTTGGCAAGATTCCCAAGGGGAATTTCACCTGATTTAGGGCCTTTTTAAGAGAGGATTTTTAATATGAGTAGAAATTTGGAAGGATTACCGACCGTAGAAGTATTGGTCAATACATCTTTTGAAGAAACGCGCATTGCCATTTTGGAAGATGAACGCGTCAACGAACTGATTTGGGAACGCCGCGGTTCGCTTAACATTGTGGGTAATATCTACAAAGGTACCGTGGAAAATGTACTGCCCGGTATCTCCAGTGCGTTTTTGAATATCGGGTACGAAAAAAATGCGTATCTGTACATTTCCGATGTGCTCGGCGGAGACAAAAAGAACATCGATAAAGTACTCCACAAAGGCCAGGAAGTAATGGTGCAAGTGGTAAAAGATGCCATCAGCACCAAAGGCATGAAGGTAACCATGGATGTTACCCTTCCCGGCCGCTACTTAGTGTTAACGCCGCATCAAAGTTTTGTGGGCGTATCTAAAAACATTGAAGATTCGGATGCCCGCCACAAACTGAACGATATTATGCAAGAACTTGCCGCCAAACACTTAAACGGCATGGGTTGTATCGTCCGTACGGAAGCCGAAGAAGCCAGTAAAGAAGAGTTGGAACGCGAAGTCAAATACTTATATCGCCAATGGCAATCTATCGTCAAAAAATTTGAAACTTCCCGCTCTCCGCGCTTACTGCACGAAGATATGGACGCCGTACTCCAAGTGGCGCGCGATGTGCTTTCCGAAAACGCTAAAGTGTATATGCTTGATAACAAAAAAGACTACGAACGGGTACTCGATTTTGTGGAAAAGAACTCTCCCGATTTGGCTGACCGCGTGAAACTTTATAAAGGCAAAACACCGATTTTTGAAGCCTATAACATCGAGCCGGAAATTGACAACCTGCGCAAAACCAAACTTCCTTTGCCCAATGGCGGAAGTATCATTATCCAGGAAGCTGAATCTCTTTGTGCTATCGATGTAAACACCGGTAAATTTACGGGTAACAAATCGCAGGAAGAAACCGTTACCCAAACCAATATCGAAGCCGCGCAGGAAATTGCTCACCAACTTCGCTTGCGTAATATCGGCGGCATCATTGTAATTGATTTTATCGATATGCGCAAAGCCTCCAGCCGCCACCGCGTGGTGGAGGCCTTGGCCAAAGCCGTTCAGGGAGACCGCGCCAAAATTCGTATCTTGCCGATTACCCGCTTGGGCCTTGTGGAAATGACGCGCGAACGCAAACGCGCCAGCACGGGCAGTTTTATCAGCGAAGAATGTCCCCAATGCCACGGTTCGGGCCGTGTGCTTTCCGCGGAAAGTATGCGCATTAAAATTCAACGCGAAATTTACGATTTAACCAACGGCCGTCCCGGCGGTAATTTGCGCGTGGTGTTACACCCTGTGTTAGCCGAAGCCATCAAACAACGCCAACACGATATCGAACAAAATATCCACCGCACACTTAAAATTCAGGCCGATCCGCAACTGGCTTGGGAAGATTATAAAATCGTATTGGAATAATAAACGGGGCCCGGCCAACTACCGGGCCCGGCTTTATGATTTATGAAAAGAGTTTTTAGTTATATTTTATCTCTGCTGCTTTGTTTGTTTTCCGGTGCCGTTTATGCGCAGGACGAAGTGTCGTTTACCGTTGCCGGGCGCGATAAAGGCTCCGTGGAAGCCATGGAAGCAAACGGGGTAATGTATGTGGATTTGCAAAAAACCGCTCGCAAGTTGGGAGCGGAAGTAGAACTTTTTGCCCAATCTAAGCAGGCTAAAGTAACGGGGAAGGGCTTTTATGCCATTTTAACGGCTTCTTTGAAGGAAATTATCGTTAATGCCCGCCCAAAAACGCTCAAAGCACCTATTATCATCAACGGAAGCAAAATGATGGCTCCGGTGGAATTTTTTCTGTTGCCGTCTTTTCAAAAAGCGATAGGGAAAGAGATTTCTTATCACAAAAAAACTTTTACGGTGGAACGCCCGTATGACCTGCAACGCACGGAAAATAAACTAAGTAAGCAGGATAGTTTGATTGTTTTTGATAAGCAGAAAAAATTGACTTGGACGACTTCCCAACCCAACAAACATACCGTACTTGTTACCTTCCCGGGGGCAACCGTTAAGCGGGACGAATTTTTCCGCTTGAAAACAGACTTTATTTCGTCTGCCGATATCCGCCAATCGAGCGACAATGCGGTGTTAAAAGTAATTTTAGGTAAAGATGCAAACGATTGGAGTTTTACCGAACAACAAGGGAAATTGGTGTTTCGGGCCGGGGCCAAAAAGGCCGACCCGGTGCTTACTCCCGAAAAACCGACCGTTCTAACGCCGGAACCTGCACAAGAACCCGCGCCGAAGGCTCCCTTTGTTCAAGGCCCCAGCGAAGTTGCGCCCAAACCTTCCGTATTGACGGAAGATGACGGGTTTGTAGAAATGTTTGCTGAGGAAAAGCCCGCCCCTGTGATGTCCCCCGCGCCAAATACGGACGACAAAAACAATCAACCTGCCAAAACCGCGCCCGTTATCAAAACGGAACCGCACCCGTTAGCCATAAAACCGGCGCACAAAAAAATGCGTATTATGGTGGATCCCGGTCATGGCGGTAAAGACCCCGGCGCTGTGCGTAGCCGCTACCGCGAAAAAAATTGGAATTTAGATGTTTCCAAAGAACTCGTCCGCTTGCTTAAAAAAGGCGGTTTTGAAGTAAAAATGACGCGCGAAGATGATACTTTTATTTCCCTTTCCGGGCGTTCTAAAGCCTCCAATACTTTTAAGGCGGATTTATTTGTATCCATTCACACCAATGCGTCTAAAAACCGCCGTGCGCATGGGTTCCAGGTTTATTTCCGTTCTGAAAAAGCCACCGACGAAGAAGCCGAAGAAGTTGCTGCCTTGGAAAACGAAGCCATGCAGTACGAAGAAGTGCACTATAATTTTGTAGATGCGCTGTTGCAATCTTTGGCCAAAAACGAATACATTAACGAAAGTTCCAAAGTGGCGGGCTATGTGCGTAATGCCGTTTACAAACAACCCGGCATCGGCATTGCCGTCAACCAAAACAGCAGTGTCCGTCAGGCCAACTTTTATGTGTTAAAAGGGGTACAAAGCCCGGCGGTACTGGTGGAAATGGGCTACATCAGCAGCACCAAGGACCGCGCTCGCCTGTCCAACTCTACCGTGCGCAAACGCATGGCGCAAGGTATTTATAACGGTATTTACAATTACGCCAAAAAAGAAGGTTGGATAAAATAACAGTTTACTACGAAAAAACCCTCGGTATTACCGAGGGCTTTTTTATAGTTTGTACATGGTTTGGCCCATTTTACTAAATCCATTTGAGGGATGTAGTCCTAACATTTTTTTACAGAAACTTCTTGTAACACGGGAGCCTTCGGCAGAATAGAGTTAGACCGTACTTATATGGGAGGAGTAGAGCGCGGGGAGCGAAATTTGGCTCTTTTGAATATCCGCAAAATTGCACAAGGGCTTGGCATTAGCGTAAGCGAATTATTTTCTTTTTCCGAAGGACTAAAATAGTAAAATAATTGCATGAAGGCATTACTGAACCTTTTTATTTCGTTTGCCAAAATCGGCCTGTTTACCTTGGGGGGAGGGTATGCTATGCTTCCCCTGATGGAGCAGGAACTGGTGGATAAACAACACCTGTTTGAGCGGAAAGATTTTTTGGATATGGTAGCCGTTGCCCAAGCGGCTCCCGGGGTAATGGCTGTTAACTTATCTATTCTCGCAGGGCATAAAACCAAGGGTTTTTGGGGTGCTTTTTTTGCAGCACTCGGGGCGGCCTTTCCTTCTTTTGTCATTATTCTTTTGATTGCGGTTTTCTTTCGCAAATTTGCCGAAAACACATATGTTCAACGCGTATTTATGGGCCTTCGTCCTGCGGTGGTGGCCCTGATTGCCGTGCCTGTTTTTAACTTAGCCAAAACTGCCGGCGTAAATTGCAAAACGGTTTGGGCTTGTGTGGCCTGTGCATTAGCCGTTTGGCTGATGAAAATTTCTCCCGTTTACATTGTTCTGGTCATGGGCCTCGGCGGATATTTATTTACCCGCAAACAGGAGGTTAAATGATTTACCTGAAATTATTTTTAACCTTCTTCAAAATCGGTCTCTTTAACTTTGGCGGCGGATATGCCATGATTTCTTTTATCCAAAACGAAGTGGTTTATAAACAGGCCTGGCTGTCTACGGCGGAGTTTACCGATGTAGTGGCTATCAGCCAAGTAACGCCCGGCCCGGTGGGTATTAACATGGCTACTTATACGGGCTATATGGCCGCCGGAGATGCGTGGGGGGCCCTGGTAGCCACCTTGGCGGTTTGCCTGCCTTCGTTTGTACTCATGATTTTAGCCAGCCGTTACTTTTTGAAATACCAACACACCCGCACGGTGAAATCTGTTTTTAAGGGCCTTCGCTTGGGAGTAGTGGGGCTGATTGCGGCGGCGGCCTTATCCCTTTGCAATGCGGAAAACTTTGTGGACTATAAAAGCGTACTTTTATTTTTAGGTGCGTTTTTGGCGGTGTGGAAATGCAAAAAAGGGCCGATAGCAGTGCTGGCGGTCAGCGCGGTGTTGGGCATTTTGTTCTATTAAAAGATAAATAAAAATGCGTTAGTTGTTTTGTAATAACTCCGTTTTTACGACGGGGTTATTTTTTTGAAAAAATAATTGTTAGTCTTGCCTAACTTTTGTATAATATAATTATCAAAACGAAAAAGAGGGAATAAAATGAAAAGAAGATCAGTTGTTTTAGTTGCTTGTATGTTGTTTGCGGGAGGGGTTTATGCACAGGAAAATTCGCAACGCCAATATTTGGCAAACGCTCTTGTGCGTGCCAGTAAAAAGGCCCAGCAAAATAAATATGCTCAGGTAAATTTATCGTTTGAGTGGGAAAAGAAAATATGGTTGAGTGATATGGTACATCGCCGTCGGCCCGGGTTTCGCGATGTAGTACTGCAAGTGGAAAAAGATTCCAAACGTTGCGTGGGGGTATTATTGGCCGGGCAACAACGGGTGGTTACGGCGGCTTCCTGCGCGCAGGGGAAAAAGGGGTTTGAATTAAAAGAAATTTCCTTGGGGTTTGCTAACGGCAAGAAGGGCAATATATCGGCCGACTTCGTGCAAATTAAACAAGGAGTGGCACATGTGACGGTCTCGCGAGAATTGACCGAAGGGATAGAAGGGGCCGCCTTTGAACAGGTACCGCAAGGTCACTCGTTACGGGAATATTTCGGTTCTTCCGTTTTGACAGAACTTTCGCAATTTTTTATTTCCAAAGGGGTTCTTTCCCCAAAGGCCCGAGGTTTTAATCGCGAACGCTTAACACTCAAACAAGGGGAACCTTTTTTCTATCGCGGGAAAGTGGTGGCATTGGTAAACTCGGTTCCTACGCGGTTGCCTATTGCTTTTCCGGGCAGGATTTCGGAAGAGAATTTAGTGATTCTTAGATCGTAAGAAACAAAAAACGCTGCCCGTTTTACAGCCATGAAACGGGAAGTCTCCTATACAATCCCTGTCGGGTTTTGGTCCCGACAGGGGTTTTGTTTGTTAAATTTTATAACCCGCCAACCCTTAGGAACAACTTATTTTTTGTGCCGTTTGGTCCCGCCATTACCCGGTTTATGAGTACGCTGGGCACTATTATTGTTTCTTTTTCTGGTGGCAGAAAAAGAAAGAGTTGTTTTTTAATTGAAGAAAAAAGAGCAACATTTCTAAAACAGTGTGGCTACCCTCGTCGAAAGAGGGCGGAAAAAGAAGCATTTCTCGCCCAAGGCTTGACCCGTTTTTTTTTTTTCTTACAATGTACCTAATCGGCAGACAGGAAGGATTGTAGTGTTGTTTGTTTGCCGAAAACCAGTTTATAAGAGGTTTTGTATGGAAAAGGGTTTTACTTTGATAGAACTTTTGGTTGTAGTGTTAATCATTGGTATATTGTCTGCGGTGGCGATGCCTCAATACGAAAAAGCGGTTTGGAAATCGCGTACATCTCAACTTTACACCTCTGTTCGCTCTTTAGCCACAGCGCAGGAATCTTATTTTATGGCCAATGGTACTTATGCTACTGACTTTGCCAGTTTGGATATTGGTTTTGACGGATTACAAGCAAGTGGTAGTAGTTCTTTCGGTACATCTACTTCCAGTAACGATTCTGTTCGCTATAATGATCATTTTGAGATGAGCGTTAATAAAAGTTCTGAATTTACTATTTCTCTTGCTTTATTCAAAAAAGGTTCTTACAAGGGAGGAGGAATTGGATTTCCTCATGAAACCACAACCAGTGGCATCAAAAATCGTGAATTTTATTGCATAGAATTAACTTCATATCTGACGGCCGGTGATTTTTGCAAAAAAGTAATGGGGCTTACCGGCACTCCTGTTACTGCATATGCTGCAAGATATTACCTCATAAATTAGTGTGTTCAAATACTTAATAAAAACCCCGCTTGTTGCGGGGTTTTTGTTTAGTTGGCAGATTCGTTAGCGGGAGTTTTCTTTTTCTTGTGTTTCTGCAGGTTGTTCTTCTTCCGTCGGTTCTTCTTTGTATGTCAGTTCTACATCAGCAAAAATAGAACCTTTATTTTCGTTTAACCAACGGCGGTGCAATTTATAATCGGGGCAGAATTGACCCACCAGTTCCCAATACTCTTGCCCGTGGTTCATATGCACCAAGTGGCATAGTTCGTGTACCATCAGGTAATCTTGCACGGCAAGTGGCATTTTAACAATGCGGTAAGAATAGTTGATATTCTTTTTGCCGGAACAACTGGCCCAGCAGGTGCGTTGGTCTTTTACCACAATGTTGTTAAATTCCACGCCGATTTTTTCCGCCCACTCTTTCGTTTTATTTTTTAAGGTTTCGTTGGCTTTGTTTTTCAGCCAATCGGTTACCAAGTCGGCGGGGTTGTCGGCCTTGGAGGCTAAATAAATATGGAAAACAGTTCCGTCAAATGCCACGCCGGGTTCTTGGTCGGGGGTGAGGTACATGCGGGCTTCGCACAAATTGCCGTTATAAAGCACTTTGTTTTCGCCAGAGGGGAGAGTGTTTTCTCCCGCGGCCTCGTCCGCCTTGCCAAACACTTCCGGCAGGTCTTTTTTCAACCGTTCAATAAATAGTTTTACATCACTTACAATGCTTTGTGTATCTGCCATAATTTTATTATATCAATTTATCCCTTTTTGCCTGATAAAAATAGCGGTTTTATTCTCCATTATTTTATACAATAAACATATACTTTTGGAGGCATAAATGACGAGCCACGAACTGAAAAAAACGCCCCTTGCTTCGCATTGCGAACAGGCAGGCGGAAGAATGGTAGATTTTCACGGGTGGTTGATGCCGGTGCAATTTGCCGGAATCATCGCCGAACATAAAGCCGTGCGCGAAGGGGTGGGAATGTTTGATGTATCCCACATGGGGCAGATTTTCGTAGAAGGAAAAGATGCCTGGGTCTTCTTGCAACATATCAATTGCAATAACATTAAAAACGCGCCCGCGGCCGGCACTTATTCCCATATCTTAACGGAAAAAGGCACCATTATTGATGATGCCATTTCGTTTTGTTTAACCCCCGAAAAATTTTTGGTTATCGTCAATGCTGCTTGCATCGAAGAAGATTTTGCCTGGTTTGAAAAACAAACCTCAGGATTTGAGGTAACCGTTCGCAACGAAAGCCCGCTGTGGGGTATGATTGCCGTTCAGGGGCCGCTTGCGCTTGAAAAAGTTTCCGCGCTTATAGAAGGCGTGCAGGAATTGCCGCGCTTTCATATTCGGGAAATGGAACTCTTCGGCGCAAAAGGTTATGTAACTCGCACCGGATACACCGGCGAAGACGGCGTGGAAATTATGCTTCCGGCCGAAAAAATCGGCGAGTTGTGGAACGCTCTTTTAGCGGCGGGTATTACGCCTTGCGGTTTGGGCGCGCGCGATGTGTTGCGCTTGGAAGCAGGGTATCTGCTTAACGGCGCCGATGCCGACCAAACCCGCACCCCCTACGAAGCCAATTGCGGTTGGGTGGTAAAATTGGCGAAAGACAATTTTGTAGGAAAAGAAGCCCTTGCTTTGCAAAAAGAACAGGGCCTTAAAGAAAAATTGACCGCGTTTGTACTCAAAACGCCGGGCGTGCCGCGTGCAGGATGTAAAGTGTATGTGGGCACGGAAGAAAAAGGGGTGCTGACAAGCGGCACCTATTCCCCGTTATTTAAGGGAATTGCCGTCGGGTATTTAACTACCGATGTGGCGCTTGGCAGCGAAGTGGAAATTGAAATCCACGGAAAACGGGCGAAGGCCGAAGTGGTCAAAACGCCTTTTTATAAAAACCGAGTTTAATTGTAAGGAGAACATTATGTATACCGAAGAAAATTGCCGTTTTTTGAAAACCCATGAATGGGCTCATGTAGAAGGCGAAATCGCCACTGTGGGTATCAGCAACCACGCACAAGAAGAAATCAGCGATATTGTGTTTGTGGAACTTCCCAAAGTGGGCGCCACGGTAACCGCCGGTCAAAACTGCTGTGTAATCGAATCCGTTAAATCCGCTTCCGAAATCTATGCTCCCGTCAGCGGGGAAATTGTGGAAGTAAACGAAGCCCTTAACGGGGATCCGGCCTTGGTAAACCGCGAACCGCACGCCGGCGGGTGGCTTTTTAAGATTAAAATGACCACTCCCGCCGAGTACGAAAACTTGCTCGATTGCGCCGCTTATAAAGCCACTATCCAAAAGTAGTTTTATGTGCTTACCCCCGCTTGCGGGCGGGGGTTTTTTCTTTACAGAGGTTTTATGTTTACGCCCAATACTCCCAAAGATCAAGAAGAAATGCTGGCTAAAATCGGTGTTTCTTCCGTCAAAGATTTGCTTAAACAAATTCCGCAGGAACTACTCTATCCGGCTTTAGATTTGCCCAAAGCCCTTACGGAGCAAGAGTTGTCTGCCCATATGCAGGCCTTAGCCGCCAAAAACCGTCCGCTTAAAAACTTTATCGGAGCAGGTATTTACGAACATTTTATTCCGTCAGCCGTTGGGGCTCTTTCTTCCCGCGGAGAATTTTTAACCGCTTACACGCCCTATCAAGCCGAAGCCAGCCAAGGCACTTTGCAAACCATTTACGAATTTCAAAGTTGTATTTGCGCGCTTATGGAAATGGATGTGGCTACCGCCTCGCATTACGACGGGGCAACCGCCTTGGCTGAAGCCGTTTGCGCGTGTCTGCGTGTAAACGGACGCAAGGAAGTGTTAATTCCCGCCGCGCTTCACCCGCATTACAAAGAGGTGCTAAAAACTTATTTGCGCTATTTTGAAGAAGTGGTATTAAACGAAGTCCCCTTTGACGAAAAAGGAACATTGGCCCTTAATTCTTTGAAGGAAAAACTGTCCTCGGGTGTTTCTTGCTTTGTGCTTTCTCAACCCAACTTTTTGGGTGCCTTGGAAGAGGCCGACACTGTTTCTGCCCTCGTGCATGAAGCCGGTGCTTTGTTGGTGGCTCTTGTCAACCCGCTTTCGCTCGGGGTGCTTAAAGCCCCCGGAGCCTATCAAGCCGATTTTGCCGTAGCAGAAGGGCAACCCTTGGGTAACCCGATGAATTTCGGCGGGCCGGGCCTGGGTATCATGGCCGCCAAAAAGGCTTATATGCGCCAACTCCCGGGTCGTATTGTGGGAATTGCGCAGGATAAAAATGGCGAACGGGCTTTTGTGCTTACCCTGCAGGCACGCGAGCAACATATCCGCCGCGAAAAAGCCGCCTCCAACATTTGTTCCAATGAGGCGTTGTGTGCACTCAACGCAGTTATTTATTTAACGCTATTGGGCCCCAAAGGCTTAAAGGAAGTGGACGAACTGAATTTGGAACGCTCCCACCGTTTGGCGGAATTGATTTCTCAAGTTCCCGGATATCAAATAAAATTTTCCGCACCGTTCTTTAATGAGTTTGTGGTTAACTGCCCCAAACCCGCTTGCGAAGTAGTGGAAAAAATGGCCGCAAAAGGAATCGGCGCGGGATATGCGCTCGGTAAAGACTTCCCCGGTATGGAAAATTGCCTGCTCGTGTGCGCCACGGAAATGCGCACGGAAGAAGACTTAAAAGCCTATGCCGATGCTTTGGGAGGAATTTAATATGGAAAAAATCTTAAAACATAACGAACTTTCCATTGAAAAATCCCGCTCGGGCCGCCGCGGAGTGCGCTTTGAAAAAGCACAAAAAGAGGCCTCCGGTTACTTGCCCTCAAACCTGTTACGCACCCAAGAACCGCGTTTGCCGGAAATGAGCGAGTTTGATACTGTCCGCCATTTTACGCGTCTTTCTCAATTAAACTACTCGCTGGATTCCCAATTTTATCCTTTGGGTTCTTGTACCATGAAGTACAACCCCAAAGCGTACGATTCTTTAAGCGTATTGCCTGCTTTTGCCGCCGCACACCCATTTGCCCCGGCCCAAGCGGTGCAAGGATCTTTGGAAGCCTTGTACAATTTGCAGGAACTGCTCAAAACGGTAACCGGCCTGTCGGCTTTTACTTTACAGCCTGCGGCCGGAGCCCATGGAGAACTGACCGGCATTTTGACTATTCGCGCTTACCATGATGCCCGCAAAGATTTTGCCCGCACGGAAGTAATTGTGCCGGATACCGCTCACGGAACCAACCCTGCTACAGCCAATATGGCTGGATATACGGTGGTTAATATCAAATCTGCTGCCGACGGTTGCGTGGACAAAGAGGCCCTGCGCGCGGCTTTGAGCGAAAAAACTGCCGCCGTGATGTTAACCGTACCGAACACGGTGGGCCTTTTTGAAAAAGATATTCGCGAGATTGCCGATATGGTGCATAAAGCGGGGGCTTTGTTCTATATGGACGGGGCTAACTTCAACGCGCTTATCGGGATAGCCAAACCGGCTGATTTCGGGGTAGATGTCATGCACTTAAATTTACACAAAACCTTTGCCGCACCACACGGCGGCGGTGGCCCCGGTTCCGGCCCGGTGGGAGCGGCGGCACATGTAGCGCCTTACCTGCCTAAACCTTTTGTGGTAAAGAAAGACGGACTTTATTCCTTGGAAGATGACCGGGCGGAAAGTGCCGGCAGAATGAAGGCTTTTTACGGAAATGCCGCTATTTGTTTGCGCGGGTATTGCTATTTGCGTCAGTTCGACGGCAATACTTTGCGCACCGTTGCGGAAAATGCCGTCTTAAATGCCAACTATGTGCGCGAAAGTTTGAAAGGAAAATTCAATGCCTTTTTTGATGCGGTTTGTATGCACGAGTGTGTATTGAGTATTGTTCCCTCTCAAATGAACGGGATTCATACCTCCGATATTGCCAAACGCCTGTTGGATTACGGTTTCTATGCGCCCACTATTTATTTCCCGCTGATTGTTCCCGAAGCCATGATGATTGAGCCGACGGAAACGGAAAGCAAAGAAATGTTGGACGCTTTTGTGGCGGTAATGGAAAAAATTTATAACGAAATTCAAACCGAACCGCAAACCGTGCATGATGCCCCGCACACTCAATGCGTGTGTAGGATAGACGAAGTCTCTGCCGCGCGCAACCCGAACCTGAAATGGTAAGGTAGCCCGGCAAAAGTTTACTTTACGGCCTCCGTTTTTATTTTAGGCGGAGGCCGTTTGGAAATAAAATGAATTTATTGGTTTCAACCCCTGCCCTTGATGTATATGAGCAAATGGCATTTGACGAACAAACCGTTCGCCTCCGTCCGCAAGAGATAACCCTTCGCTTTTACCGTTGGACGGACGGCTCGGCGGTTACTTTCGGTTATGCTCAGTTTCTGCGCGAAGTGGAAAAGGGGGTGGTCGCGGAAGGGTTTTTCGGCCCTAAAGCCCGCAGACCTACGGGCGGCGGCCTGGTGTTTCACAGGGACGACTTAACTTTTTCGTTGGTTTTCCCTTCGCAAGAACGCCCGACGGATATTTATAAAAAGTTACATGGTTTTATTTTGCGTTCATTGGCCGAAGGCGGGCAGAAAAGCCGCGTTTTTGATACTGCTTTGCCTGCTTCCGCTTATACTCCCAGCGTGAATAATCAGGCCAGCGCGTGTTTTGTGCGCCCCGTGGAAAACGATTTGCTTGCCGAAGACGGACATAAGATCTTGGGAGGAGCTATTCGCCGATTTGGCCAAACTGTGTTGTATCAAGGTTCGCTACAATTGTCCGGCGCACGGGAAAATGCCGTCTATAAAAACGCATTGATTCGCGCCGTACGCACTTTTTTGGCTACCGATTTACGACCGGCCGCGGCCGATGCCGAATGGGTGGAGAAGGCGCGGGCGCTGGCAAAAAACCAATATCAAACCCTCGCTTGGACGGAGAAATTTTGATGGCTATTCTCAAAATGTTACTGGCTTTTGTGTTGTTGCCCACGGTTTTTTTTACCTTGGTGGAAACAGGCAGAATTTTGGTCGGGGTGTTGGGGCATTTTGCGGCGGCGGTCAGTTTTCTGCTCGGGGGATTGATTTACGCGGGTATTCATTACGGATACTATAATTTTTCGCGTATGTATGTGTTTATGCACGAGATGACCCACGCTTTAGCCGCTTTGTTATGCGGGTGCCGAATTAAGGATATTTCTATCGGGCAAAATAGCGGCTATGTAAAGATGGACCGATGCAACGCTTTTGTTGTGCTGGCCCCGTATTTTGTGCCGGGATATGTGCTTTTAACATTGTTTGTCTATATGATAGGGGACTTGTTTGTTGATTTAACCCCCTATCGGCAAATTTTTCTGTTTTTAGTCGGTTTTTTTACTTCTTTTCATTTTATCCAAACCTTCAAAACCCTTTTCGAAGCCGACCAGCCCGATTTGAAACTTGCGGGAGGAAAGATTTTCTCCGTCGTGATAATTTCTTTGGCGAATTTGGTTATTTTGGCACTTGTTTTGAAGGGGCTTTTCCCCGAGGCTGTTTCGTTGGGGGCCGGGGCAAAAAATGTGTTGAGGGGAACCCTCAATACCTGGCGAATTTTAGTAAACTATATAATAGAGCGTGTGATTAACGCAATGTAATATGGGCAAAAAACATAAAAATAAAAACAAAAAAAGAAGATTTTTAAGAGGTCTTCGTTGGTTTATCCGCACCTGTTTTGTGTGGTGTATGCGTTTGTTTTTATTTACGGCGATGTTACTGCTTCTTCTTTTTTCCGCCGTGTGGCTTTTATTTTTAAGAACTTTTAACGCCCAACATATCAGCGAAGTAATTACCGAAGAACTCCAAAAACGCTTAGACCGCCCGGTAGCCATTTCTTCTTTGGACTTAAAGTTTATAAATACCGTGGAATTGAAGGGGTTTTATGTATTGGATACCGAAGGTGCCCCCGGCCAAGCCTTGTTGGCGGCCGATTCGGTTACTTTGCGGTTCAAACTTCTTCCGCTTTTGGAACAAAAATTGGTTATTGACGAAGTTTCCCTTCATGCCCCGCGCTTTAGTGTCATCCGTTCCGTGGATGGTACATACAATATCCCGCAGATTAAGTTGACGGAGTCTTCGGCTGTTTACACCAGTGCGGGTAGCGGAAAAAAATTGACGGTTAGCGTAGAAGACTGGACGGTTAAAAACGGGGTGCTCAGTTTTAAGGATATAGGCACCGGGGTTACGCATGCGGTTTACGGGTTAGATTTGCATTTCGAAAAACTCCGCTTTGATGAACTTTCCCGCTTTACCATGGATATGGTGATGCGTACTAAATGGAAAGATAATATTTCCGATGTGGAAATTAAAGGTTCCGGGCATGTGAACTTCGCCGATTTCAAATGGAACGAATTTGCCCTTCGCAGTTTGCGCGCCCAAGTGTTTTTATTTCAAAAACCCGTTCATCTGTTGATTGATTTAGATAATCTGCGTACTCCTTATTTTAATGTGCGCGCAGAAGTGCCTGCCTTTGAAGAAAAAGATTTATCCCTTTTCAAAATAGGGGATACGGCTTTTTCTCTGCCGAAGTCTTCCATTACGGCTAAAGGGCAGTTGTCTAAAAATTACCATTACCTGAAACTTTCGCAAGCCACGGTTTCTGCTGCAGATGTAAAGGCGGAAGGAAACGGCTATTTCGATTTTACGCAAGCCCCGTACACGGCAGATTTATCCCTCTCCACCAACTATTTCAAATTAGCGGGGAAAAACAAATACTATGCTCCTATCGGGAAATATAAATTGACGGGGCAGGCTTCTCTTTCCGGGCAAGTGTTGCGCAAGGACGGCAAATTTTCGCTTCCGCTTTTTGTGGTAAATGCCAAAGAAGCCGCCGGAGCCTTCTATGGGTTCCCGGTAGAAAAAGCCACGGGGGAATTTCGCGCCAAGAATAATTTTACCGATTTGTACGCGTCTGTTTCTTCGGGGAAAGTGACGGTACATAAATCCGTTTTTGACAAACTGAAAATGAGCGGCAGTTGGCGCAAAGGGAATTTGTATGCGTATATTGCTTCCTGCGAACTGAACGATATTCCCTTAAAAATGAGTTTATCTGTTAATAACCTAAAAAGTTCCCGCCGCAAAATTCGCACGGCCATTTACCGCAAACATTTAGACCCGATGGCTTTTATTGGTACCGTGCAAGATTTTGTTACCGTTATTATGCCGCTTACCAAAGGGAAAGGAAAATTCAAAGCCCCCGTCAGCGGAGATTTGGCGTGGTTGCGCAATTTCCGTGATCGGTTGCCTAAATTTATGCCGAACTTTGCTGGCACTTTAACGGCGGATACTTTTTCCAGCCAAGTCCTCTCCGGAAACCGTTTTAATGCCGAGTTCGATTTTACGGGCCTTCGTGCGGGCATGAAGAATTTGTCTGGGCAAATAGAAGCGCGCTTGGAAGGCGGGGTGATTCACCAAATGGAAAAACTCGCCGAAGAACAACGCGCGTTAAATGTTACATTTCAACCGTTTATCATTATGCATCGCATGGAACGGGCCGGAAGTTTCAAAGTCGGGCAGGTGCTGAAAGATGTTCCGTTTACCGATATGGCGGCTTCTGCTCGCTTTGAAAACGGTAAAATGCAAATTAACAATGCCTATGTGGTAGGCCCCACGCTGTCGGCGGCGGTGAGCGGTTGGACAGACTGGGTGCACGAAAATTTTGATATTATTATATGGACGATGTTTACCAATACTTCGCGCTCGGGGGCTCTGGCTGAAAACCTGACCGACGAATCCGGCAACCCGGCTTTGGCGTTTCGGGTATCGTCTTCCATGTTAAAACCGAAACTGGAAATGTTGCGCGCCAAAAAGACAGGGGCTACTATTCAAGCCGCGGAAGAAAAAGGGTTGCAAACCAAATTTGAGACGGGACAAGAGTTTATTAAAGGAGAATACCATGCCAAAAAATAATTTGGACGTTTTATGCCTTTTGCAAGAACACGGAGCCATTTTGGAAGGGCATTTTGTGATGCCTTCCGGCTTTCATAGCCAAACTTATATTCAAACTTCTCTGCTGATGCAACATCCCAACTTAGCCCAGCGTATCGCGGGGGCATTGTCGGATAAATTTACTAAAAAAGCAGATGTAATTATGGCGTTGACTCCTTCGGACTCTGTCCTCGCGCAAGAAGTAGCCCGCGTGCGCGGCGTGCGTGCCATTTTTGCTTCTAAAGACGATAACGGACAAATGATTTTCAAACACAATTTCACCATTAAAGAAGGGGAAAATGTGTTAATTGTGGACGATGTGGCTGTTTCCGGCCGCAAAATTAACAAAGCGATTGAACTTGTGTCCTCTCACGGCGGAAATGTGCTGGGAGTGGGCGTGATTGTGGATCGTTCCATGGGATATTTGCCTTTAACGGTTCCGTTAAGAGCGTTGTTGTCGTACCCGATGCAAACTTTTACGGCGAAAGAGTGCCCTCTCTGCGCTGCCAAAATTCCGTTTACGGAAGTGGAAGAATTAAACAAGGGTAATTAAATAATAAAGGAAAAACCGTATGACAGAAATTAAACTAAAAATAAAAGAAGAAAGAAGAATACAAGCGGGGCATTGGTGGATTTTTTCCAACGAAATAGACGGCTTGGACACTTCCATTGAACCCGGTACTTTGGTGCGCGTGATGAGCCACGAAGGGAAACAAGTAGGCATCGGGCTTTTTAATCCGCACAGTTTAATTGCCGTACGGCTTTTGCTAAAAGGCGAAGGGGAATTGGCGGAAGATTTTGTGTTTGAAAATATTGACGACGCCTACACCCGCCGCAAGGAAATCGGTGTACGCAAATGCGGGCGTATGTGCTACGGCGAAGCCGACCATATGCCGGGCTTGGTTATCGACCGCTACAACGATGTGCTTGTTATTGATATTTTAACGGCCGGCATGGAAAAATTGAAACCCGAAATTACCAAAGCCGTGCAGAAAATCTTTAAGCCCAAAGGCATTTACTATAAAAACGACAGTTCCTTCCGTGCTTTGGAAGGCTTAACCAATACGCCGGAAATTATCGGCGAAGTGCCCGAAGAAGTGGAAATTGAAGAAAACGGCGTAAAATACTTGGTTCCTTTGCGCGGCGGACAAAAAACCGGTTTCTATTTCGACCAACGCGAAAACCGCGAATTTCTAAAACCGTATTTCAAAGACAAATTAGTGTTGGACTTATACTCTTACATCGGTTCTTTCGGTATCACGGCCGCTTTGGCGGGTGCCAACCAGGTGTGGGGGTGTGATTCTTCTGCCGCGGCTGTGGAATATGCCAAGAAAAATGCCGAACTCAACGGTGTAAGCGATACGGTTGTTTTCCACCGCGATGATGCCGAACGCCTGCTTTCCGCCATGAAAAAAGGTGCCCTGCCCGACGAACCCGATATGGTACTTTTGGATCCGCCCGCTTTTGTAAAAAGCCGCAAAGCGCTTCCTCAGGCGGTGGGGTTGTATGTAAAACTCGTTAAAATGGCCTTGGAAGGCTTAAAATCCGGCGGTTATTTGGTTTTCTCTACCTGTTCGCACCATGTGTCCCGCGAATTGTTTGTAGATATTATCCGCCAAGGGGTCAGCAAATCCGGGCGGGAAGCCGTGCTTGTGGAACTGCGCGGCCAAGCGAAAGATCACCCGGTGTTAATCGGTATGCCGGAAACGGAATACCTGCACTTCGCTTTGGTGCAAGTTAGATAGAGGAGGATAGAAGTAAACGCAGTTTTGCGTGAATAGAATTTAATCTGTTTTTGGAACCATATACAAGATATGGTGTATGCCGAGTAATCGGCACGCAAACAGGCCAAAAACAGTCGTCTTAGGCGCAAGATAAACGGACTAATTACCCGTTTGTTTTGTGCCGAGTGTCTGCCGTCCTATGGGCGGCAGGCCACGGCTGTTTCTTATGAGCTACCTGTTTGCGGCTCTGAGAAAACAGCCGTTTTTGTTTTCTTGAGCTCGATAAAAAGGGAGAAAGGAAAATGAAAGAAGGTTTTACATTAATAGAATTATTGGTCGTAGTGCTGATTATCGGTATTTTATCAGCGGTGGCTCTTCCGCAATATACAAAAGCCGTTACTAAGGCCCGTTTTACGGAAGCACTTATTTTGCTGAAGAGTGTTAAACAGGCTAAAGATGTCTGTTTTTTGGCAACGGGAGAACAGTGTTCTTACTGGGAAGAGTTGGATGTAGAAGTTCCCAATCAAGTTACAGTTCATGGTGCAGAAACAAAATATTTTTATCTGGATGCTATGGATGGTTGGAACGGTGCCAATGGCCCTGTGATTGGCTATAAAAAAGAAAAAGTATGTATTTGCTATTATGACGAAGAAGACCCAATTCTAGGAACAAAAGGAAAATTAGTCCTTTCTCAAGGAGTTGGGGGGTGTTCGACGGACGAACCTACTATGGATTATGCTAAACTATTAAATATTCCCGAGGTTTCGGAAGATAAATGTGGTTGTTGTTAGAGAGAAATAAAAGGAATATTTCCAAAACCCATTTATTTTTGTTATAATATATGGGTAATGCCGAGGTAGCTCAGTGGTAGAGCACTGGTCTGAAAAACCAGGTGTCGACAGTTCGATCCTGTCCCTCGGCATTTCGTTTTTTATATGAGAATTTTTAATCCGCCCTTCGGGGCGGTTTTTATTTGAAAAATTAAGAGAAGATCAGCCCGGCGGCAAATTCCAAAAGTTGTTTTTCGTTCGGGCCGAAACGGGAAGGAATCGGGGAGTCTGCGTCCAGTACGCCCCAGACATCTTTTCCGTTGAAAACAGGCGTTACCAATTCGCTGCAAGACGAAGGGTCGCAGGCAATGTGTCCTTCAAACTCGTGTACATCGGGCACGATTAGCGTTTCCTTTTTTTCCCATGCGGCCGCGCAAACTCCTTTGCCGGGATAAAGCACCACGCAGGCGGGTTTTCCTTGGAAGGGGCCCAAAAGAAGAGTATTGTTGTTTACGCGGTAAAAGCCTATCCAGTTTATCTGTTCCAAAGCCTCAAACAGCGCCGCCGACACATTAGCCGCGCGGGCAATCGGGTCGGTGGAAGTTTCCACAAGAGCGGAAAGTTGTTTTTCCAACAAAGCATAAGGATAGGTTTTCGTCATATTTTTATTCTACAAAATCCTTATATTTTTTATTGCACTTTGTCCTGAAAAATATATATATTTTATGTATATGGGCTTGCCGGTTTTTATCCCCCGGCCTCTAGGAGAATTATGCCAAGAATTGAAGTAGACCCCAACAAATGCAAAGCTTGCTATTTGTGCGTAAACGCCTGCCCGAAAAAATGTTTGGGCAAATCCAATACCATAAGCAAAAAAGGATATTTTCCGGCGGTTATGGAACGCCCGGAAGATTGTATCGGTTGCACCATGTGCTATATGATGTGTCCCGATATTGCCATTACGGTAATTAAAGAATAACAATTTTAAGGATTTTTACTCATGAGCGAAAAAACTTTAAGAAAAGGAAACGAAGCCCTCGCCGAAGGTGCAATCCGCGCCGGGGCCCGTTTCTTTGCCGGGTATCCTATTACCCCGCAAAATGAAGTGCCGGAATATATGTCTGCCCACATGGCCGAAGCCGGCGGTGCTTTTGTGCAAGCCGAAAGCGAAGTGGCCGCTATCAACATGGTATATGGGGCCGCGGCTACTGGTACGCGCAGTATGACATCTTCTTCCTCTCCCGGTATCAGTTTGAAGCAGGAAGGTATTACTTATTTAGCCAGTGCGGACTTGCCGTGTTTAATCGTCAATGTAATGCGCGGCGGCCCGGGTTTGGGCAGTATCGGCGGAGCGCAGGGTGATTATTTTCAAGCCACCCGCGGCGGCGGTAACGGAGATTACCGCGTCATTGTTCTTGCCCCGAACTCGGTGGAAGAATTGGGTAATTTTCCGAAACTCGGTTTTGAACTTGCCGAAAAATACCGTATGCCCTGTATGATTTTAGCCGACGGTATTTTGGGCCAAATGATGGAAAGTATGTCCTTTAATTTTGACCCTATTGACCCCAATACCTTGGGTAAATTTGATTGGGCGGTGGATATTCATAAAAACGGCCGCCCGAAAAATAAAGTTTTTTCTTATAAAGGCGACGATTTAATTGCCGATGTGACCGAACGCGCCAAACGCTACGGACTGATCGAAAAAACCGAATCTCTTTACGAAGAACGCAATACGGAAGATTGCGATGTGTTGTTGGTAGCCTACGGCCTTTCTTCACGTGCGTGCCTGGAAGCGGTCAACAAAGCCAAAGAGGAAGGCCTAAAAGTGGGGCTTTTCCGCCCGATTACCTTGTGGCCTTTCCCCTCCAAACGCTTAAGCGAACTGGCCGCAAAAACCAAAGCCATTTTAACGGTAGAACAAAGTTTAGGGCAGTTGGTGCAAGATGTTAAACTCTCTGTCAACGGGAAAACGCCCGTCTATCTAAATGCCTATCCTGCCGGCGGCCAGCCGGACGGATCTTCTATCCTTACGGCCGTGCGTTCGATTTTTGACGGTTCCAAAGAAGGTCTTTTCGATTTGCAGGAACATGCAGACGGCTTTGCCTATGAGTGCAAACGCGACTCTTCGTTAGGAATCCAGGGCGACTGGAAAGGAGGCAAATAGATTATGACGATTCTTGCCAAAAAACCTCAATGTTTAACCGATTTACCCATGCACTATTGCCCCGGATGCGGACACGGAATCGTGCACCGTTTAATGGGGGAAACTTTTGATGAACTCCATATCGCTGATCGCGTAATTGGGGTGGCCCCGGTGGGCTGTGCCGTGTTTGCAGACTCTTATTTTGCGTGCGATATGGTACAAGGGGCTCACGGGCGCGGCCCGGCGATTGCTACCGGCATCAAACGCTCCAAACCCGGTTCTATTGTGTTTTCGTACCAAGGAGACGGAGACCTGGCCTCTATCGGCATGGCCGAAATCGTACATGCCGCGGTGCGTAGCGAAAATATCACCGTTATTTTTATCAATAATGCCATTTACGGTATGACGGGTGGCCAAATGGCTCCTACCACCTTGGTCGGGCAAGTGGCTACCACTGCCCCCAAAGGGCGCGATCCGAAACTGCAAGGTTGGCCGATTAACATGTGCGAGATGCTTTCGCAAATTACCGGAGCCAAATACTTGGAACGCGTAGCGGTAGATTGCCCCCAAAATGTGATGAAGGCCAAAAAGGCTATCAAAAAAGTATTTGAAAACCAAGTAAACGGAGTGGGCTTTTCCATGGTGGAAGTTCTTTCGCAGTGTCCCACCAACTGGCACGCCAATGTGCCCCAAGCCTTGGAATTTGTGCGCACGAAAATGATGCCGCAATATCCGTTGGGCGTATTTAAGGACGAGGGGGCCAAGTAATATGTATCAAGGAATTAGAATAGCCGGTTTCGGCGGTCAGGGTGTAGTTTCCGCAGGTATTTTGCTTGCTCAAGCCGGGGTGGAGGATAAAAAGAACGCCAGTTGGCTCCCTTCCTATGGGCCGGAAATGCGCGGCGGTACGGCCAATTGCTCCGTAGTAGTAACGGACGGAGAAGTCTATACGCCGATTGTTTCCGCGCCCGATACGGTTATCGTGATGAACGAGCCGTCTTTACCTAAGTTTGAACCGCTGCTTAAAAAAGGCGGACTTATGATTATTAACAGTTCGCTTATTAACTCCCGCCCTACGCGAGATGATATCAAAGTGGTCTGCGTACCGTGCAACCAAATTGCCGAAGGGTTGGGTATGGATCGAATTGCCAATTTGGTGGCTTTGGGGGCTTTTATCAAGTTGACGGGGGCCGTTACCTTGGAAAGCGTTACAAACGCCATGAAAAAGGTTTATAAACGCGCTAAACCGGAAATGCTGGAACTAAACAAAAAAGCACTGCAAGCCGGTTTCGAGGCGGTTTAACAACAGGTTTAAGAAACCCCGGGGAAACCCGGGGTTTTTCACATAGGGCCTAGGAGTTATCTGGGGCTTTTGGCTCTTGTTAAAAAACCCTTAATTGGATAAAGTATGAGAAAGGAGACTTTATGAAAAAATTGATTTTAGGTGTACTTTGTTGTACTTTACCTTCTTTGTTGTTTGCACAAATCTCTAAACATTCCGGCAAGATAATCAAAGCGGGAAAAGCGGCCGGGACATCGTTTGCTGTTCCTAAAATTCCTGCAGATGTGGCCGTCGGTTTGCGCCCTGATTATTGGAAAACGGCTACGGTAATTATGGATAAATTAAAAAATTATCAGCCTGCTCCTATTAAAGTTTCCACTCTTCGTTATGAAGAGGGCTTGGAATTGTACCGCACATTAGATTTTAAGAAGCCGGAAGTGTTACGCGCGGAACTTTTGGCTCACGGAGAAGAGGAAAGTGCCCGTATTTTCGAACAATACCGCGACGATTTAAAAAACTTTTTAGATATTAAAAAAGAATTTGATATCTTTTTGGGATACCAGAAATTTGAACCCAAACCGATTACTTTTTCCGAGCAAACCCGTTTGGTTAAAATGTTGGAAGAAGCCCAATCTGCTTTGTCCGGATTGAGCATGGTGCTGGGAAAAAAGACTCCTGCTATTCATTATGCTACCTTGTGGGTAAGAAATGTATATGCTTCTATCAGCCCGATGGCTGCCAGTTTAATGGCTCCGGCGCAGGAATCTTTGTTGGAAAAAACTTTTCACGAGGGCAGAATTTTTAATGTAGATGAATTTTTGCTTAAAAATCCAAACGGAGCCCCTCTGCGTTCCCCCTTCGCCACTCCTAATGCCGAAGAAGTTTCCGAAGCGTTAGGGCAAGCGCAGCAACTTCCTGCCCGTACGATTGCCTTTTTGAACGATGACCCTGAAATTTTAGAGTGGGCGCGTGATTGGGGCATGAAAGGATATTTCGGCAAAGGGACTCGTGTAGCTACTTTTGATTCCATGGAAAAATTGGTAGATTGGGTAACCAGTGGCGTAAAGTATGATGTGATTTTCTTGGACTATGTGTTGGAAGACGGCTTGAGCGTGTATGTAGCAGATGAACTGCGCGCGGCCGGCAACATGGAGACGGTGGTTCTCTTAAACAGTGCTTTGGAACCCCATGAAGTTCCGGCGGAAGATTTGTTCCAGCACGGGGTAGACGGGTTTGTTACCTCCGTAGGTTTCCGTCCCGATACAGGTTGGGTGGGTATTACCAACGCTTTGCATAATTATGAAGTATACAAAGCCAAAAACGGTTGGAAACGTTAATTTTATTGAAAACTCCAAACAAAAACCTCTGCTTCGGTAGAGGTTTTTTTATGAAAGGTTTTCTCTGGGGTCTCGTCGTTCCAGACAGGCTGCCAACCAAGTAAATAAAAGCCCGGGAACGGCTGCCAAGCAACAACACAAAACCGCTATTTTAAGAGTCCAGCCGTCCGAAATACGCCCCACCAAGATGGGGGAAAAAGCATCGCCCAGGGCATGAATAATAAATATATTAACGGCAAAAGCCATAGAGTGAACCTTGGTGCGGGTAGAGGATACAATCGCCGCGGAAATCGGCCCTGTAGGCAAAAATAAACAAATAACGGCCAACCCGAAAGAGGCTATTGCTGTATAAAAATTTTGTGTTTGTATGCCTATCCAGGCCGGGGCGAGTAACCCCACAAGTGATAGCCCCATCACCCAAAAATAGGCTTTTCCTGTTTTCTTTAATAACAAGTCGGCCAATTTCCCGCCGGTAAAAGTTCCTATAGCCCCGCATACTACCACCAACGCACCGAATACGGTGCCTGCCTGTGCCACGCTCATATCCAAATAACGATGCAAATAAGTCGGCATCCAGGCAGAAAGTCCGCCGATAATAAAAGTAATCATGGCATGGGCTAAGCAAATAAACAAAAAAGGTTTGTTTTTAAGCAGGGCCAAATAATCGGTTAATTTGGGTTTTTCTTCTTTGGTTTGCAATTCGCGCCGTTCGTCTTTAAGCCCGACCCCGGCCCAAAGCCCCAAAAACACGCCCGGTATGCCTGCCAACATAAAGGCCGCCTTCCACCCCCAATGTTGACCAATAAGCCCGCCCAGCAGGTAGCCAAGCGCACTGCCGGCCGGAAGTGCCAGGCCGAATAATGCCAACGCGGTGGCGCGCTTTTCCTGCGGATATTTTTCGGCCAAAAACGGTTGGGCAATAGCGGTAAAACCGCCTTCCCCGATGCCGATAAAAGCCCGTGCAAACAATAATGAAAAGAAATTTTTGGCAGCGGCACAGAATAGAGTAGCCGCGCTCCACATAAGCGCACTGGTGGCAATCCAACGGGGGCGGGGGGTTCTGTCGGCAAAGTAACCCACAAGCGGAGCATAACACATATATACCACTATAAAAACGGAGGCCAAACTGCCGAGTTGCAAGTCGGTGAGGGCTAAGTCTGTTTGTAATAGCGGAAAGACGGAATAGAGCACTTGCCTGTCAATATAATTTAACAGGTTAAGGCCAAATAATATCCAAAATAATTTGCGAGTGCTCATAAGGTTTCTTTTATTATTCTATAAAATTAAAAATAATTGTATAATGAAGTATCTTTAGGAGGAACTATGAAAAAAGGTTTTACACTTATTGAACTTTTGATTGTAATGGTTGTATTGGGTATTTTGGTAACGATTGCCATGCCGAAATATCGTGCGTCGTTGGAGCGCGGTCGCGCCATGGAAGGAATTACCAATTTGCGCGCCGCCAGCGATGCTATGAATGCCAAATATATTATGAACGAAAATGTGTACACTCGGGATGGAGTTGTAGATTCAAACCAAAATTTTTTAATGGGAAACATTGCTAAAAGCCGAAGTTTTACTGCTCCTCGGTTGGAAAGCGGTGGGGACACAACAGCCACTATTCGCGTGATTCGGGAAGGCGGAGAATATGAATTGTGGGCTGAAAATGTAGACGGCGAATTAAAATATATTACCTGTACCGGTGATACGGAACTTTGCCAAGCCATCGGTGCGGAACTCGTCGGTACTCAATATATCTTTGATTTTAGAAAGTAATTTGTTGCTAAATAAAAGGCCCGCTTCGGCGGGCCTTTTTTATTGCTCAAAACAGTTGATTACTTGCGGTTTTGGCGCAAGGCCTCGAACAGTACAATAGCCGCCGAGGAGGAAAGATTTAAGGAGCGCACGGGGCCCGTCATCGGGATTGTGAGGAGGCTTTCTTTATAGCGTTCGTAAAATTCCTTCGGTAACCCGCAGGACTCGGCCCCAAATACCAAGTAGGCATCGGGGGGAAAGGTTGCGTTCCAAAAGGTTTTTGTTCCTTTGGTGGATAAGAAAAACATTTGGTTTTCTCGGGGCTGTTCTGCGGTTAGAAAGTCTTCCCAAGTTTCATGGCGTTTGTAATCTAAGTTGGGCCAATAATCAAGCCCGGAACGGCGAATTTCTTTGGAAGCAATCTTAAATCCCAATTTCCCTACCAAATGAAGGCGCGTGCCGGTTGCCACGCAAGAACGGCCGATATTGCCGGTATTAAAAGGAATTTCCGGGTTTACAAGTACAATGTTAAGCATAAAACCTCTAAAGCAAACAGCCGGAAACGGATATTTGCGGCTTGAACGGACATCCGTTCAAAAATACCTTCCCGGCTGTTTGCAGGTGTTAAAACTTCCTATTCTTCCCAACGGATATACAACGGAGTAAGCACGCTGGGGATATCATTGTTGGCGGGCAAGATGCGCAAAGCATAATCTTGGCGGCCGCTGTTCAAAGGAGACATGGATATTTCATAGATATACGCATCTCCGTCTTTGCCGGTGCAGTTCATATCGAAGGCTTCTTTTTTCACGATATCACCTAATGTTCCGCGTTGACCCAAGCAAAGTTCCACTTGGATATCTTCCGGGTTCAGACCGCCCAAGTTTACACGGGCTTTGAAGCCCACTTTATCACCCATCAAAATGGCGGTTTCGGGTTGAGGCGTAATATCCGTTACGCTGACGCGGTACCAATTTTCCGCAATTCTGCGGCGCCATTGGGCTACAGCCTGCGCTTTGTTGTCACCGTTTAAGATAATGCCGTAGTTGTTGGCCGGCACATAGAAGCGTTCGTAGTATTCTTTTACCATGCGGTTGGTATTGAAGAAGGGCGCAATATGGAAAATAGATTCCTTCATTAAGTTAAGCCAGGTAGCGGAAATACCGTTTTCGTCTTTGGCGTAATAGGCGGGTGCGATTTCTTGTTCAATTAAACTATACAAGGCATCAGCTTCCACGGTGTTGCGTTCTTCGTCGGATTTGTAATTTTCTTTTCCACCGATAGACCAACCGAAATCACACGGGCCCACTTCGTCCCACCAACCGTCTAACACGGAAAGGGCCAACGCACCGTTTAACGCGGCTTTCATACCGCTCGTACCGCTGGCTTCCATGGGGCGGGTGGGGTTGTTGAGCCACACATCTACGCCTTGTACCATGTAACGGGCGGTGTTCATGTTGTAGTCTTCCACAAAGACGACTTTGCCTTTGAAGCGCGGATCGTTTTGTGTAAGGCCGACGATGAGTTTAATAAATTCTTTCCCGGCGGTATCGGCGGGGTGCGCTTTCCCGGCGAAAACAAACTGTACCGGGCGAGCGGGATTGTTGACAATTTTGTCCAAGCGGTTCAAATCTTTGAAGAGCAAAGTAGCGCGTTTGTAGGTGGCAAAGCGGCGTGCAAAACCGATAGTCAATACATCGTCGCGCAAGACTTGGCTGTTTTTCTTTACCGTCATCATATCAAAGCCTTGGCGGGTCAGTTGGCGTTTCAAGCGGTTTTGTACCAACTTCACTAATTTTTCTTTGCGTACGCTATGAATTTTCCACAGTTCTTCGTTGGGAATATTTTTCAAATTATCCCACAAAGGAAGATAAGAGGGATCCAGTTCCCCGAATTTGTTATCGTTGAAAAGATATTTGCGGTACAAATCGTTGAGTTCGTGGGAAATCCAGGAAGCGCTGTGAATCCCGTTTGTAATGCTGGTAACGGGGACTTCGCTAATCGGCAATCCGGGCCACAGATTTTTCCACATTTCGCGGCTGACGGCTCCGTGCAATTTGGCTACCCCGTTGCAGAAAGCGGAGAGGCGGAGTGCTACTACGGTCATGCAGTAGGTGGCAGATTCGGGCGTTTCTTTCCCTAAGGCTAAAAATTCTTCCCAAGAAATATGCATTTCGTCGGCATATTGTTGCATGTATTTGCGCACAAGGGCCGGGTCGAAGTGCTCGTTCCCTGCGATAACAGGCGTATGCGTGGTAAACACGGAAGAGGCCCATACAATTTCGCGCGCTTCGGCGAAGGAGAGGTTTTTAGCCTTCATGATATCAATAATGCGTTGGAAAAGGAGGAACGCGCTGTGCCCTTCATTGATGTGGTAAACGGTAGGGTTAATGCCCATGGCCGTTAAGGCTTTTACACCGCCGATACCGAGGATAACTTCCTGGCGGATACGGTTTTCGCGGTCACCGCCGTAGAGTTTTTCGGTAATGGCGCGTTGCGCGGGGGTGTTTTCCTGCAAGTTGGTATCTAATAAATAAAGAGAGGTGCGGCCTACCGGTACGCGCCAAATGCAGGCTTTTACCGTTTCGTTAGCTAGCGGAATATCAATAATAATTTCTTTGCCTTCTTTATCAAGGACGCGTTCTACCGGCATGTGGGCCCAGTCGTTATCCGGGTATTCTTCGTTTTGCCAACCTTCGCGGTTTAATACTTGTTGCACATAGCCTTGTTTGTAGAAAAGCCCTACACCGATAATCGGCATACCGAGGTCGCTGGCAGATTTGATGTGATCCCCCGCCAACATACCCAAACCGCCGGAATAAATCGGCAATCCTTCCCCGATACCGTATTCCATGGAGAAATACGCCGCGAGCAAATCGCCGTTTTCGCGTTTATTTTGCTTGTACCAGGTTTGCGGGTTGTTTTTGTAGTTATAGTAGGCTTCTTTTACTTTGTTGAGGTCATTTACGAAATTTTCATCTTTGCTGAGTTGTTCAAAGCGTTCTTGCGGCACACAGCCTAAAAACCATTTGGGGTTTCTTTTCGAGGTAGTCCAGAGTTCGGCATCTACTTTTACGAAGAGCAAAATGGCCTGCCAGTTCCAAGTAAACCACATATCATTGGCTAATTCTTCTAAAAATTTAATATTCTCGGGCAAATTGGGTTGCACGTTAAACGAGTGAATTTTCATGTCGTCTCCTTCGTCATTAAAAAGATATTAAAGATTATATAAAATTAAAACTCCCGTGTAAGCATAAAAAAAAGCCGCTCCCGGTTGGAAGCGGCCCTTAAAGCGTTATTTTTTACAGAACAGCCGTAAGAATAATGAAGTAAGCAATCATCAAAGCAGCGCCTAACCCGAGGGCGGCTTTGGCCCACTCTTTACTCTTAATTCCCAATTTAGAAGCACAAATAATATTGGGGATATTTCCGGGGATTAACATTCCGCCGGAGATAATCAAACTCATAAGCAAGAATTTCAAGGTGCGCTCATCAATGGCAGGGGTTACTTCAATAGCGGCCAAGGTGGCGTTATCCAATACGGCGGACAAAGAGTTAATCCAATACAACCAACCCGCGGATAAGTGGGAAATAGTCTGCATGGCGAGCGGTTTTAACCCGTCCCCCAAGAAAACAAGCGCCATGACGAACAAATATACTTTGGCCGCACGGATAACGATACTTTTGACGGAGTGTTCATCTTCCGTATGGGCGGCTTTGGCTCCGGGGGCTTCTTTAATGGTGCTTTCGCGCAAGGAACTGGCCATGCCGGACATAAACAAAATACCGCCGAGAACATACCAACCGATTAGTTCAATGAGGAAAAAGAAGTTTTGGTCGGCATGGAAGGGTTCCCCGGAAAGTTTGGAAATGACTACCGTACCCAACGGTTCCCCGATAGAGGTAAGTACGGCGCCCATACCGATAGAGAAACAGGAAAAGGTAACCATTTTAATACGCCCTTTGCGCTCCAAGGGAAGCATTACCACTACTTCAGCCAAAATCAACGCGGCAATAATGGCCGTAATAAAACTGGAAGTGGCACCCAATAGGAAAACGATTAAAAACAGCGTAGCGCGCAGGCCGATAATTTTAATAGATTTGTGGGTCAACTTTTGCAAATACTTGTTGCAGTATTTGAACAAAATGCCCGCTACAAAAACGGCTACCGTAATTTTGATAGGGTCTTCCAAGGCGGTTAGAACAAGGTGCCCGCTCCACATTTTGGACACGGTTACGGCAAAAAGCCCGCAAGCAAACAAAAAGGCTTCCAAGTTTTCTTCCACTTTGTGTACGGTAAGCGGCAAGAAAAGCACTACCAAAATCAGTAGCGACAACAACACTGTCTGTACAACGGATAATTCCATGTTTCTTCCTCCGAAATAATGGCAAAAAGCCAACAAAAAGCGTCCCGTACGAGATTCGAACTCGTGATCTCCGCCTTGAGAGGGCGGCGTCCTGGGCCACTAGACGAACGGGACTTATACTTTTATTTTAGCAAATTTCCGTGCAGGGTGTTCTTTCCCCTACAGGGGGCTTAAAATGCTAAAATGTATATGAATATAATTTTTTACCTCATAGCAAGGAGTTTTAACCCATGGAAATAGGTATCGTAGGCCTGCCCAATGTAGGCAAATCCACCCTTTTTAACGCGCTCACTTGTGCCGGCGCGGAAGCCAGCAACTATCCCTTTTGTACCATTGAGCCGAACGTCGGTATTGTGGCTATTCCGGATAAGCGCTTGGATAAATTGTTTGAAATGTTCCAACCGCCTAAAAAAACGGCCGCTTACATTAAATTTGTGGATATCGCCGGTATCGTAAAAGGGGCCAGCCAGGGGGAAGGCCTCGGGAATAAATTTTTAGCCAATATCCGTGAGGTAGATGCCATTATCCATGTGGTGCGTTTGTTTGATGACGAAAACGTAACGCACGTGATGAACTCGGTCGATCCGTTGCGCGATATTGAAATTATCAATACCGAACTGATGCTTGCGGACTTGGAAAGTGCCACCAAAATTTGCGACCGCTTAAACTCCAACGCCAAAAGCGGTAAAAAAGAAGCCATCGCCGCACTTGAAAAAATGAAGGAAATAAAAACCGCTTTGGAAAACGGCAAACCTGTTTCTTCTTTGGGCTTGGAGCCGGAAGAATTGAAGGAATATCAATTTTTAACTTCAAAACCCGTTTTGTATGTGGGCAATAATTCCGAAACCCGCAATGCCGCCAATGCCGAAAAAGTGGCCGCTTATGCCAAAGAAAACGGCGCGGGGTTTGTGGAACTGTGCGTTAAGTTTGAGGCCGATATCGCCGAATTTTCCGAAGGAGAAAAAAAGGCTTTTTTGGCCGAAACCGGCAGCGATTACACCGGCCTTGAAAAAGTGGTGCGCGAAGGCATGAAACTCTTAAACCTCTGCACCTATTTTACCGCCGGTGCGGAAGTGGAAGTGCGCAGTTGGTTAATTCCTGTCGGGTGTACGGCTCCGCAAGCCGCAGGCAAAATTCACAGCGATTTTGAAAAAGGCTTTATCCGCGCCGATGTTTACACCTTTGACGATTTGGTGAAATACGGCGACGAAAAATCGCTCAAAGAACACGGCCTTATCCGTTCCGAAGGGAAGGAATATATTGTAAAGGACGGCGATGTTTGCCTGTTTAAGATCAATGCCTAATATCACTTGTAAACATTACGGAGTTTGCGGCGGTTGCGCGCTACTCAATCTGCCCTACGGGGAACAGGTTGCTAAAAAGCAGGCCAAACTGCAAGAAACGCTGAAAGATTTTTGGACGGCGGATATCCCCGTTACGGTTACCGATAACCCGCTTTATTTTCGCAACAAAGTGGAACTGGGCTTTTGCCACCAAGTAAAATGGCGCGAAGATTACGACAAAAAAGACCCCGCCAACAAAACGCGCCCGTTGGAATTTGAAAACGCCTTCGGTTTCAAATACAAAGGCCGCTGGGATCGCGCCGTGGATATTACCGAGTGCGTACTGTTTAACGATAAATTGATTTTATTGTTAGAGGCTATCCGCAACTGGGCGAAAGAAGAAAATTTGGACTATTACGACCAACGCAAACACACGGGTGTACTGCGCCACTTGATGGTGCGTGAAGGAAAGAACACCGGGGAAGAAATTGTAGTTTTGTTTGTAACGGACGATTTCAACGAAAAAACCTTTGTGTCTGCCGTGGAAAAAGTACTCCCCAATGCTCATATTATGGCGGCGGTTAATAATGGCCTGGCCGACACGGCCGCTCCGGAAAGTTTGCGCGTGTTGAAAGGGAAAGACCACATTTTTGAAAAAATTATTCTTACGGACGAAAAGGGAAATAAAGAACGCGAGGTAACCTTTACGCTTTCTCCCCAGTCTTTCTTTCAAACCAACACGCTGACCGCGCAAAAAATGTACTCGCGCGTGCGCAGTATCGTCAAAAAAATTGCTCCCAAACGCATTTACGATTTGTACGGCGGCGCGGGGAGTTTTTCGCTCTCTTGTGCCGATTTGTGCGAAAAATCTATTTGCGTGGAAAGTGTGGCCCCCGCTATTTATAACGGAATTGAAAACGCCAAACTGAACGGGGTATCCAATGTGCAGTTTTTCTGCTCTAAAGTTGAAGATTTTGTCAAAGAGCAACCCATTGAGCGCAAAGACGCGCTGATTATTTTGGATCCGCCCCGCGGCGGTATGCACCCCAAAGCCGCTAAAGCAGTGGCCGAATCGGGCGTGGAAAATGTGCTATATATTTCCTGCAACCCGGTTACATTGGCAAACGACCTCAAAATCATCACGCAATACTACGATATTTTAGATGTTGAGGCCTTTGATTTCTTCCCGCATAGCGAACACATAGAAACCTTCGTGCAACTGAAATTGAAATAAGGAAATTTCATGAAAAAACCTAGTTTTTGGCGGTTGCTTGGGGCGTATTTAATTGATTTTGCGATTACTTTTTTTGTCGCTTGGATGATGTGGAACCTTTTTGAGGTATGTTTTCCCCAAGCATTCTTGGGTAAAAGTGGCCTTGCTTCGCTATTTTGTGTTCTTGTGATGTGTGCTTTTATTCCCAATCTGTTGTATTTTGTGGGGAGTGAATGCATGTGGAAAAAAACACTTGGGAAGCGGGTACTAGGTGTAGAAGTGCTTGAAGGAAACCAACGGCCATCAGGAAAAAAATTATTGAAAGCATACGGAATAGATTTCTTGCTTTCCATTCCTGCGTCAATCGTGTATAGTATGATGGGGTTATTTTTACAATCTATCATTATTTTTGATCGTCGTTTTAATACACTTGATTATTGCATAATGGTAGGAATCGTGCTATCGTGTTTGAGTATGACTGTATTATATTTTGCCATTTGTGAAAGTATTTTTGGTAAAACCCTCGGTAAAAAACTAATGGGCTTGCAAGTGGTGCAACAAGAAATAAAATGACTATAGATGACGCTTTAAAAACTTTAAATCCCCAGCAATTGGAAGCGGTGGAATATAATGATGGGCCGTGTTTGATTGTGGCCGGTGCCGGAACGGGTAAAACCAAAACCCTCACCACCAAAATTGCCAAACTCATTGCGGACGGACTCAATCCTTCTCGTATTTTGGCCGTTACCTTTACCAACAAAGCCGCTCAGGAAATGCGCGAGCGTGTGGAAGCGTTGGTGCCCGGTATGGGCAACCGCGTGTGGATACATACCTTTCACTCGTTTGGGGTGCGTATTTTGCGCCAGCACGCAGGGGTGATCGGCCTGTCGCGCGATTTTGCCATTTATGATGATGCCGACCAAAAAAAGGTAGTCAGTTTGATTTTGGAGCAAATGGGCATCAAAGACCCTAAAAAAGAAATCAACCAAATTGTCAGTATCATTTCGCGTGCTAAAGATGATATGGTCTCGCCTGACACGCTGATGCAAAGCGCTACGGCCAGCGGCATGGACGGAAAGATTCGGGCCGCGGAAGTGTACCGCCGCTACGAACAAAAACTCAAAGAAGCCGGCGCGCTGGACTTTGGAGATTTGCTCGTTAAAACCGTTGTTTTACTGCGCGACCATGAGGATATCCGCTCCTACTACCAAGAATTTTTCCAATATATTTTGGTGGACGAATACCAGGATACCAACCATACCCAGTATCTCATTACCAAGTTTCTTGCGGCCAAACGTCGCAAACTGTGCGTCGTGGGCGACCCCGACCAAAGCATTTACTCGTGGCGCGGGGCGAATATCCGCAATATTTTGGAATTTGAAAAAGATTTCCAAGATACCAAAACCATTACTTTAGAGCAAAACTACCGCTCTACCAAAGTTATTTTGGAAGCCTCCAACAAACTTATTACCAAGAACAAAAAACGCAAAGAAAAAAGTTTGTTTACCGATAAAGGCTCCGGCGACCCGATTGAAGTGCGCCAGTTAACCTCGGAAGGCGACGAAGCCCGCTGGGTAAGCCAAAATATCAAAGCCTTGGTGGACGAAGACGGCGCAAGCCTCAAAGATGTGGCCGTTTTCTACCGCACCAACGCGCAGAGCCGCAGTTTTGAAGATTGTTTCCGCCGTTATCAAATTCCTTATCGTTTGGTCGGTACCGTGCGTTTCTACGACCGCAAGGAAATAAAAGATATTATGTGCTATGCGCGTATTCTTATCAATCCGGCCGATAATGTCAGCCTTTTACGCATTATCAATACCCCTACGCGCGGCCTTGGAAAGGTGGCACAGGATAGGCTTTTGGTTTATGCGGAAGAAAAACATTGTTCGTTGTATGATGCCCTTAAAAATGCCGCTTTTGTGCCGGGGCTCAGTTCTGCCGCGGTGAAAGCCGCCATTAAACTGGTACAACTGTTCGAAAATTGGCGCGGAGATATGTTGCTTACGGATCCGGCGGATATTTTCCATAAAATTCTAATTGAATCGGGGTACATGGACGCCGTAAAAGCCGAAATGGAAAAAGACCCCGAGGCCGAATCCCGCCTGCAAAACTTGGACGCGCTTATCAACGCCGTAAAAGAATACGAAGACCGTTGCCGCAAAGGGGAAAAAGAGCCTTCCGTGTCGGACTTTTTGCAAGAAATTTCGCTCCTTTCGGGAGAAGACGATTCCAACGCGGGCGAAGGCGGCGCGGTAACCCTGATGACCGTTCACTTGGCTAAGGGGCTTGAGTTTGATGATGTTTTTGTTACCGGGCTAGAGGAAAACCTGTTCCCTATCGGCCGCGATAACGAAGACGAACTGGAAGAAGAACGCCGATTGTGTTATGTAGCCATGACGCGTGCGCGTAAACGCCTGTATTTAACTTATGCTTCTTCCCGCCGCAAATTCGGGCAGGTGCAGAACAATTTGCCTTCCCGTTTCTTGTTCGAAAGCGGCCTTTTGGACGAAAACGAAATGCAGGAAACCAGCCAACCCCGCTATACAGATTATCAATCTAAATACGGGTTGTACGGCGCGGGGGCTTCGGGCGGATATCGGGGCGGAAATTACGGAAACGGGTATGTTCGCGGGCGGAATAATTTTGGCGGGAATCGCTATCAAAATTTTGAAGGATATGCCAGCAAGAGCCGTTTTCAAAAACGCTACGACCAAGACGGCTACGAAATCGAAGAGGACGATTTGGATTATACTTCCTCGTCTTATGGCGGTTCGTCGGGCATTGGTTCTTTGTATGCGCGGCCGTCTTTTAGTAAACCTTCCGGCTTTAGCGGAGGGGGGAGTTCGCCTGCCTCCTCTTCTGCCGCCCACGCGAAGCCGCCGTCTGCCCCGGCGGAAAAAAATGCCGACGGCGTGGCCGTTGGCGGTTTGGTAAAGCATGGGGTATTCGGGCAAGGGAAAATTGTGCAGATAGCCGGTTCCGGCGAAAGCACTAAAATTACCGTGGTGTTTGGTAACGGTACGCGCCGAACTTTTATGCTTAAGTTTGCCCCGCTGGAAATTCTGTAATCATTGAGATTTCCCAAATAAAACCCCCCGCTGTTAAGCGGGGGTTTTTTATGAAAGCTGCTCACAAAAACCCCGCATGTAAGTGCGGGGATGAAGTGTGAAACCCGCTACTAGAAAACTTTGTTTTCTCTTTGTTGTTAGTAGCGGGCAAAATCAAGCGAAGCTGAGATTTTGGAGTAAAAGAAACCCCGGGCGTAAGCCCGGGGAGTTTCATAGTTGATTTTCCCAAGATTTCATAAAAAAAGAGAGCCTTTCAAAAGGCTCTCTAAATGGTTTCCGGACTAGGACTCGAACCTAGAATGACGGGACCAAAACCCGTAGTGATACCATTTCACCATCCGGAAGTAAATTTATTTCATCACAGTGTTTGAAAAGCGAGTTAAAAAAAACGGTTTTGCTGTGCTGAATACTACTTTACTTCATGTGCTTCTGTGGAACTGATGTTTTTCTCTGGCCCTTGAGGATTCTTTAGCAATTCTTGCCGATAGGCTTTCAAAATGCTTTCCTCTAGGTACTCCCGAAACTCTTGATTGACTGGGTGAACCATGTCTTTATGAGTTCCGTCCGGTAATTTCCGGGAAGGCATACACAGAAAAACGCCCTTCGTTCCTTCCACTACCTTCATGTTTCTTACAACGAAAGAATCGTCAAATGTTGCGCTGGCAAATGCCTTCAGGCGATCCTCTCCCATAAGATGAATCCTTATCTCCGTGATTTTCATCAGTCAAACTCCTGTGAAATGTCGTAAAGAACACTGTTCGTTCCGTATTTTGCAAATTCTTTACTAATTTCTTTGCATCTTCCTCAGTTTCAACCAAAGCAAAAACTGTGGAACCGGAACCGGACATCAGGACTGCATCGGCATTTGTCTTTTTCAAATCGAGCAGTACATTTCTTACAGAGTTTGTAAAAGGAACAACACATTCCTCCAGCCGGTTGAACAACAGGTGTTTCCACCCGGCCAGGGGTCTGGCGCATCTTATGTCTGTTATTAGTTTATCTAATTTGGAAAGATTTGTCAACACTTCCTCTTTTCCCGGCAAGGTCAAACGGGCAAAAACCCCTTTAGTGGGTACTACCGTATTGGGGTAGGCCAATACCAAGTAGGGCAAGGTTTCCCCTGCGGGCACCGGGGTTAATTTTTCGCCGATGCCTTCCCCTTTCAAAAAGGTATCTTCATACATAAAGAGCGGTACATCTGCGCCCAGTTTAGCCGCCGCGGGCAAGAGTTCGTTTTTATCTTTCTTAAAAATTTCGCAAAGAGCCAGCAAAACGCCGGCCGCGTCCGAAGATCCGCCGCCAAGCCCGGCCCCGGTGGGGGTGTGTTTATCAAGAACCATATTGATGCGGGCCTGCAAGTTAAAATGCTCCAAAAAAGCGCGGGCCGCGCGGCAAACCAAATTGCTTTCATCTGCTTTTAGCATCTTGCCCACGGGGCCCGTCAGCGTTAGAGCCAGCGTGGTTTCTGCGGCGGGTTCGGCTTCCAGAGTTAAGGAGTCGCCGATGTTGATTTTGGCAAACAAAGTAGCCAGTTCGTGGTATCCGTTAGGCAGTTTTCCCGTTACTTCCAAAAATAAATTTACCTTTGCAGGACAAAAGCGTTCTACTTTCATAGATTATTCCTTTCCGTGTTATGCACCAGGGCACCCCAGTGGTATTCTTCGCAGGCGAGCAACTCTCCGGTTTCGGAGAATACACGCCGCCGGCCTTCCAGCAAGCCGTCCGTATAAAATTCTTCCAAGTGGACTTTCCCGTTAGGAGAGTAGGATAAGCGTTCGCCGTCCAATTTACCGTTATTGTAATTCTCGCGATACCAAATTTCTCCCGTAGGGAAGAAAATTTCCCGTTCTCCGTGCAGTTTTCCTTCTTCAAAATGTTCCCGGGTTTCCACTTCCCCGTCGGCATAAAAGGTTTTTCGTTCGCCGTGTAATTTTCCGTTTTGGTAATGTTCTTTTATCAAGAACCGTCCTTTTGGGGCTCCTTTTACGCTAACCGTTCTTTCTCCTTCCAAGCGTGCATTTTTGTATGTGCATTTGGATACCACTACCCCTTCTTTGGTGTAGGTTAAATACTCGGCCTTTCCGTTTAATAAGCCGTCTTTGTATTGTTCTTGGCTGAGGATATCCCCGTTATCGGAAAAGCGGCGCATTTCGCCGTTTAATTTATTATTTTTATAGTGTGCCTCGGTTTTGATTTGGCCGTTTTCGTCAAATTCTTTTACTTCTCCGTCCGGAATTACACCCAATACTTCCAAAGATGCCCCGTTGGAAGAAATCGTTTCCTCGGCTACTTCCTTGCCGTTGATATAAAAGGAGTTGGAACTTTTGGTGCTTTTTAACACCGTGCCGGGGTAATGTGCTTCGGGCTTGGTTTCCGATTTAGAGAGAATTTTGGTGGAGTGGCGTTCGGTAATTTGTATCAGGTGCCCGTCTTTGTATTCTTCACTGAAAGAAACCGAACCGTCGGCGAGGTTTTGCACTTCTAATTTCCCGTTTAATTTCCCGTTGATTAAGTTTTTTATTGTGGCGGAAGAAACCTGGTATTCGGTTATTTCTCCGTCGGGAATTTTGCCGGAGGTATTGATAACATTTTGTTCCTTATCCAAAAATTCTTTTGCCAAGGGAAGGGCTTTGTAATAAGTGCGTCCGGTGGGGGAAATGATACAAATTATTTTTTCTTTCATAAAATTCCTCTGTTATTGAAGTAATTTTACAATACTTTTAGGGTGAAAGTTTTTAATTCCCTGCTTTTTGGAAATCGTTTACCTGCCTGAAAAACCGATTCCATGCCGGGGTATTTTCGGTAAGACGGCGGTTAAAAAGTTTTTTGTGCCGTTCAAAAATCTCGTGTAATTTTTTGTTGGTTTTGTCGTCGGTTTTGTTTTGGCGAGCGGCAAATTCTTCGGCCGATTTACTTTCGCGCGCATTTTTGTAAGATTCTTTTTCATCGTCAACCAACACCCGCATCACTTCGCGCTTGGCTCTTGCCCCGAAAAGGGGTTCCGTTTCGTTAGCCAAATCGGCGTTGCGCATACGCCGTTGGTTGAGGAAAGCGTCCAGGCGTGCGCTGGCTTCGGGGCCGAGTGCTTTATTCTTTAAGGGGGGGCGAAGCTCTTCCAGTGTAATTTGTAAAAAAGAGGCGGAGTTTTTCGGCTCGGCCGAAGGAACGGGCTTGGCTGGGCGGGTTTCGTAAGGAATCGTAATAAGTTTTACATTTTTTTCTTTAGGAGAAAACTTTTTAAGTTGTTTTTTAACCGATTTCCACAAATTTTCCGTTTGAATTTTCGGTTGGGGAACTTGATAAACCCGTCCGGTATTTTGTGTAGCGTACTGTACACCGATATTTTGCGTGAGTTGCAGGCCGAAACGCAACGAATTCGCAAAGAAGTGAAGCGAAATGCCGAGTAATACAAAGCCCAAGATGATTTTGAATCGGCTCATGACCTTTTCCTAACGCTTCCGTTACAGCGAGTTGGAGCGCGTGTTGATATTGCGGATATTTTTGGCGTTTTGCGTCATCAATTGGTTGAGTTGTTTGTTTTGTTCGGTTAACAGTTCGCGTTGCTTAGTCAAATAATCGGTAAACGTAGCAGAAACGGAGGCTTCTTGTTTCAGTTTCCGTTCGGTGGCGGTGGTAATCATCAACGCTTTGTTTTTCACCGTTTCGCCGAAAGTGGTACCGATATCGGTTAAGGTTTTTTGATTGGCCAGTTGCACGGCGCTGAGAGCGCGTTTCATGCGGGCTAAATCGGCTTGCGGAGCAACACCTTTGATTTCATCGGACTCCATGGTTACTTCTATAATTTGCGGTAAGGGTTTTTGAGGAACGGCAGGATTCTTCCGTACAAAGGCAGCCAATTCTTTTTTCGTAATTTGTTGTGCTTTTTGATCTAAGGGGTAGCCTTGCGCCACAGAGGATCCGATGAAGAAAGCCGGATAATTGATGCGTTGCATTTTGTGTTTTCGCATCATATCGTGCAATAATTCTTCATTTTTGGGTACAGATAAGTCATATTCTGTTAAAGCAACTTTTCCACTGTATTGCTCTTTAAATTTTTGGGCCCAACCATCTTTTTTCAAGCGTTGGCAACGTCCACAGTGAGGACTGACAAACAGCATGGCCGGTAACGGGGTGGCCGGTTTCAGATTAGCAAGGTCGGGAGATTGAGCGGCTGACAGCTTGGTATTTTTCCCAAGTTGTTGAGGTTGTAGTGCGGCTAATTTATCCGAGTGGGCAAGGGCTTTCATGCTTACACCGGCAAACTGTTGCAGCCAAAATAATTTAATTTTTTGATCCTGTTCTTTGGATGTACAACCACAGCAAAGTACAGCGATAACACTTAAAAACAGAAAATATTTTTTCATCATATAAACACCCCTTTTCCCCACTATAACAAATTTAATAAGTTCCGTACAATGCGTGGGCATTACGCGTGGTAATTTCCGCCAGTTCCGCCAGCGGCATATCCAGGTAGTCTGCCACAAATTGAGCAATCAAGGGTATATTGGACGGGTCGTTGCGTTTGCCGCGTTTTCCCTGAGGGGAAAGGTACGGACAGTCCGTTTCCAAAATAATTTTGTCCGCGCCCGCTTTTTTGACGGCTTCGCGGATATATTCGTTTTTCTTATACGAAAAACAACCGTTGATACCGAGTAATAACCCCATGTCCAAAGCCTGTTTGGCTTCTTCGTACCGGGCGCAAAAACAATGTAACACCCCCGGGTGCGCGGTAGAGGTGGAAGGAGTCCACCCGTGTTTAAGCGTCTGGAAAGTGTCCGTGTAAGCGGCATAATCTTCCCCTTCTCGGCGGACATGAAGAACCACGGGCTTATTTGTGTGATTGGCCAAAGAAAGCAGTTGGCTGAAAACTTGTTGTTGTAAATCTTTCCCGGCAATATCCAGGCAGGTATAATCCAGGCCGATTTCGCCCACCGCCAAATTTTTTTTATGCGAAACAAGGGTGCTTAATTCTTGCAGGCCCGCTTCGGTAAGCAAAGGGGCGTATTCGGGGTGAACCCCCAAAACCGCATAGATTTGTTGCGGAAATTTTTCGGCTAAAGCCAAAGCCTGTTTCCACTCTTCGGGTGCGCAGCCGATTTCAATACTTTGAATCACCCCGGCTTGCGGAAGTGCTTGCGTGATTAAGGTATCCCGGTCTTGGTCAAAAGCGGGGTCGTTTAAGTGGGCGTGAGAATCAATAAATTGCATATTTATATTTTATCTTTTTTGGTGTTCCCTTGCATTAAAACGAATTTTTGATTTTAGCTTTTCTTTTCTAATCCAAAAAACAGTTTGCAGGAGTTTGTTTTTTTCTGCAATACTCGAAGGAAGAGGGCAAGAAGAAAAGAGTTTCAAAATTAGCAGTCTTGAAAAGGGGTTGACAAGAATAACAGAATTGCATATAATTTTAGCAGAGGGTTTTTTAGAGTGCTAAAATAAAAAGCCTTTTTTCGAAGAAATACGGGACAAAAATTATGAGAATCCTAAAACCGGAAGTCGCCAAAGCGCGTAAAGAAAAAATTTTGAGGTGGGTGGTTCAGCAGTTTGTGGAAACCCGCCGTCCTGTCGGCTCGCAAATGATTGCCACCTCTGCCCTGCAAGATGTATCCAGTGCTACGGTGCGCAATATCATGAAGGAACTGGAAGAAGAAGGCTACCTCTATCAACCGCATACTTCCGGCGGACGTATCCCTACGGATAAAGCCTACCGCTATTATGTAGATTATTTGGCCAATGTACAAAAAATGGCCGCGCAAGAACGCCAACGCATTGAAGAACAATATGATGCCCGCGTAAACGAAGTGGATAATATGCTGGTGCAAACTTCGCGTTTGTTGGCCATGCTTTCCGGCGCGGCGGGGTTTGTCTATACCTCTAATGTACAGGAACAACGGGTGCAACGGCTTGATTTTATTCCGTTGGCTCCCGGCATGATTTTGGCTATTTTGGTTACCGAGTCCGGCGCGGTGCGCCATTGGCCCGTACGCACCGGGTATGTGATAGAGCCCTCCCGCTTGCGCATTTTAAGCCGTTTTATTAACGAAGAGATTACCGGCCTTACTTTGGCCGAAGCGCGCCGTATTTTGTGGGCTCATGTTCACTCCGGCCACCAAGAACTGGCCGGCGTGGCGGACTTGGCTACCCAAGTATTAAAAGATATGGAGCGTCCGCAAGGTGATAACGAACTGTATGTGGAAGGGCTCGGCCGTCTGTTGGAAAACACCACGGAAGAAGATTACGAAGATTTGAAGCAAATGATGCGTGTGGTAGAAGAACGCGACCGTTTTTCTTCGATGTTAAGCGAAAAAATGACGGATATGGAACGGTCTAATAAAAGGCTCAATGTCAGCATCGGCAGTGAAAACGAACTGAAAGAACTTAAAAACTTAAGCATCGTTTCTACTGCATGCCGAGTGGGGGATAAAACGGTAGGGATGATTGGTATTATCGGCCCGAAACACATGGAATACACAAGGGTAATGTCGTTAGTCAATTTTATCGGCAGTCTGCTTGAAACTTCCATGCAAAATTGGACGGCCCTGCCTTTGGGGGACGAAGAAGATTATGAGTAAGAAACATCAACATAAACCGGCGGAACAAGCCGCCGAAACGGAACTGGAACAGCAGGATTTACCGAAAGCGGAAGAACCGGAAGTAAAACCGGAAGAAGTGCCTGCTGAAGAAAAAAAGCCCGATTATTACGACCAGTTGCTCCGTTTAAGTGCGGATTTTGACAATTACCGCAAACGCACCGAACGCGAAAAGGCATCTTTTTTGGCCTATGGCAAAAAACAACTGGCCGAAAAACTGTTGCCTTCTTATGAAGTTCTTTTGCGCCAACAGGAATTGTTGGAGAAAAAAGACGCCGAAGGCACTTGCGCCGAAGAATTGAAAAATTTTCAAGCGGGCTTTCGCATGATCGTTACGGAAATGGAAAAAGCCTTCAAATCCGAAGGGATTGAACGCATGGACGTGCTCAATAAACCGTACGATCCCGATACACAGGAAGTAATGGCCATGGTGCCTGCTTCTGCCGAACAAGACGGTCTGGTTTTGCAAGAAGTGCAAATGGGTTTCTTGTTGGACGGCAAAGTGTTGCGCCCGGCACGCGTGCTGGTGGGGCAACATACGGAAGGGTAATACCCTTTCTACAATTTAGGTGGGGTAAACCGAGATTTAACTTAAAGGAGAAAAAAGTATGGCTAAAATTATTGGTATTGACTTAGGAACTTCTAACACGGCTGCCGCCGTTATGGAAGGCGGTAGAGGAACGATTATTCCCTCTGCCGAAGGAAGTTCTATCGGCGGAAAAGCTTTTCCGTCTTATGTTGCGTTTACGAAAGACGGGCAACGCCTCGTAGGGGAACCGGCTCGCCGTCAGGCCATCGCCAACCCCGAAGGCACTGTAACCGCCTTCAAACGCAAAATGGGGGAAAACTACAAATTTAACTTGCGCGGTCAGGAATTTACGCCTCAACAACTTTCCGCGTTTGTCTTGCAAAAAGTAAAAAAAGACGCCGAAGCCTTTTTGGGCGAAACGGTAGAAAAAGCCGTTATCACGGTGCCTGCTTATTTTAACGATAACCAACGCCAGGCCACCAAAGATGCCGGCCGCATCGCCGGGCTCGAAGTGGTGCGCTTGGTAAACGAACCGACCGCCGCCGCGTTGGCCTTCGGTATCGACAAAGCCGGTAAAGAACAAAAAGTTCTCGTTTTCGACTTGGGTGGCGGTACTTTGGACGTAACCATCATGGAAATGGGAAAAGAAGGTACCTTTGATGTGCTTTCCACCTCCGGGGATACGCAACTGGGCGGTACGGATATGGACAATGCCATCATTTCTTGGATGATTGACGAATTCCGCAAACAAACCGGTATCGATTTGACCAACGACAAACAAGCCGCTCAACGCTTGAAAGACGCCGCCGAAAAGGCCAAAATCGAACTTTCCACCACCATGGAAACCGATATTAACTTGCCTTACCTTTCCGTAGGGGAAGACGGCCCGAAACACTTGGAACTTCGTTTGTCTCGTGCCAAATTGGAAAACTTGGTGGACGACATTGTTAAACGCTGCGGTAAATCGGTCAATCAAGCCTTGTCCGATGCTTCCTTAAGCGCTTCCCAAATCGACCGCATCATCTTGGTCGGCGGCCCTACCCGCATGCCGATTGTGCAAAAATATGTGGAAGATTTGGTCGGTAAAAAAATTGAACGCGGTATTGACCCGATGGAATGCGTGTCTATCGGTGCGGCCGTACAAGCCGGTATTTTGACCGGGGAAGTGAAAGATGTGCTTCTGTTGGACGTAACCCCGCTTTCCTTAGGTTTGGAAACCTTGGGCGGCGTGTGCACTCGCCTGATTGAACGCAACACCACGATTCCGGTGCGCAAAACGCAAGTATTTTCTACCGCTTCGGACAACCAACCCGCGGTAACCATCAATGTCTTGCAAGGGGAACGCCCCATGGCTAAAGACAATGTGCCGCTCGGTAAATTTGACTTGGACGGTATCCCGCCGGCTCCGCGCGGTGTGCCGCAAATTGAAGTAACGTTTGATATTGATGCCAACGGTATCTTAAATGTTTCCGCTAAAGACTTGGGCACCAATAAAGAACAACATATCACCATTACTTCTTCCAACAAACTCAGCGATGCCGAAGTAGATAAATTCGTCAAAGAAGCCGAAAAGTTTGCCGAAGAAGATAAAAAACAAAAAGAAATCATTGAAGCCAAAAACCAAGGCGACAGCGTGCTTTTCCAAACGGAAAAAGCCCTCAAAGAATACGGCGATAAAGTATCCCAAGAGGAACGCGGTAAAATCGACCAAGCCCTTAACGACTTGCGCGATGCTTTGAAAACCGACGATGCCGCCAAAATCAAATCCGCCACCGATGCGGCTTTGCAAGCCAGCCAAAAATTAGGCGAAGCCATGTACAAAGCCCAACAAGGTGCCGCCGGTGCGGCCGGGGCCCAACCGGGTGCCGATGCTGCCCAAGCCGGTGCGGCCAATAACGGCGGTAAAGATGATGTGGTAGAAGCCGAAGTGGTTGATAAATAAGTTCTTACCCGCACTTATAAAAAGAGCAGAGACTGGTTTGTTTCTGCTCTTTTTTGTTGGGTATCTTCCGCGTTTTCTCTTAAAAAAGTAAAATATAAATATGCCCCAATATTTAGCAGATATCAAAGAAACCGAATTTTTCTTAATGGACGAAGAAGCCCACCACGCCACCAGCGTTGCCCGCCGCAAAGAAGGGGACGAAATCCGCGTGTTTGACGGTAAAGGCCGTCAATACATGGGCCGAATAGACCGCGTCCAAAAGAAATTCGTACGCGGTACTTTGCTTGCCCCGTGCGAAGTGCGCCGTGTGCCGCTTTCGTTAGAACTTTGTTTTGCTCCCAATTCCCGCGTAGGGTTGGAGGAAGTGCTTGATAAGGGCACCCAACTCGGGGTTTCTTTCTTCCGCCCGATTATCACGGAAAGAAGCGAATATGATGTGCTGAAAAAATGGGACGGGAAAAACGACCGCTGGCATCAAATTATGATTTCTGCCTGTAAACAATGCAACACTCCTTTTGTGCCGCAGATTTTGCCTCCTGCTAAATTTACGCAGGTATTGGCTGAACAAAAACCTTCTTTAATTACTTACGAAGCCGAACAAACCCATACGCTTGCTTGGGGTATGGAACAACTCGGCAACCCGCAAGCCGTGCGTGTATTTGTGGGGCCTGCCGGCGGTTGGACGGAAGAAGAAATCTCTTTGGCGGCAGAATACCGCATTTTGCCCGTTACTTTGGGTGTAAACATTTTGCGTGCCGAAACGGCCTGTATTGCCGCAGCGGCTAAACTTTTATAATGACTACTTTTTTTATTAAAACTTTCGGTTGTCGCGTTAACCAAGTGGAAAGCCAAGCCATTTTGGAACAGTTTTTGCGTTCGGGTATGGCAGTGGCCGATTCCTTTGAAACGGCTGATATTTGTGTGCTAAACACTTGTACCGTTACGCATCAAGCCGATAAAGATGTGGAAAAGCAAATCCGTCAAATTTTGCGCCGCAACCCGAAGGCGCGTTTGGTACTTACGGGTTGTTATGCTGCGGCACATAGCCGGTCGGTAAAGGAAAAATTCCCCCAAGCCGAAATTGTTGGTAAGTACGATTTGGGCAAAGCCCTGTTTAATACCGAAGATGTATGCTGGACGGTTTCCGGCCATGAAGGGCACAGCCGTGCTTTTATCAAAATACAAGACGGGTGTGATTGTTTCTGTTCGTATTGTATTGTTCCGTTTGCGCGGAACATAAAACGATCCAAACCGTTGCAAGATGTATTGAGCGAGATTAAAACCTTGGAAGAAAAAGGTTTTGCGGAAGTTGTGCTGACGGGCATTAACATCGGCAATTATCTTTGTCCCCAAAGCGGTGCGGATTTGGCCGCCCTTTGCGAAGAAATTGCCCGTTTGCCCGGAAATTTCAGGATTCGTTTTTCCTCTATTGAACTTCAAACGGTAACCGAGGGTGTCGTGCGCGCGATGGCCGCTTATCCGCATCGTTTTTGCAATTACTTCCATTTGCCTTTACAAGCCGGGTGCGACAAAGTACTGCGGGATATGAACCGCCACTATGATACAAAAGCCTATCGGGCCCGCGTGGAAGATTTACGCGCCCGGGTACCTCATATAGGCATTTTTGCCGATGTGATAGCGGGCTATCCCACGGAAACGGAAGCCGATTTCGAAGAAACTTATTCTTTTATCGAAGAAAATTGTTTGGCGGGGTTGCATGTGTTTAGTTATTCTCCGCGGCCCGGTACCAAAGCGGCTCTTTTACCGCAACTTCCCTTGCAGGAAATCAAACGCCGTGCCGAACGCTTGCGCGACTTGGATAAAAAACTGCGCGCGCGGTTTGCCGCCTCTCTTGTAGGAACGGAACAAACAGTGTTTATGGAAGAACGCAAGGACGGTTTGCCTCACGGTATTAGTGGCAACTTTCAGCAAGTGGTGTTGGAAGGGGAAAATATCCCTACCCGCGGCTTGGTGCGGGTTCGCATCACCCGTGCGGAAGGGCCGTTGTGTTTCGCGGAAGTTTTATAGATTAGAATATCACATCAAAAACGGACGAGCCAAAACTCGTCCGTTTTTATTTTTTATGGGTTTTGTTATTTTGTAAAACTGGCCCCGGCCATATCAAACGCGTCTTTTAGATTCATCGGTTCCGGGCCGGCATTTACCACGCGGCTAATAAATAATTCGTGGTTGGAGATGGAGTGAATTATTTCGTCCAACAAAAGCCCTCTGTCGGCTTCGCGTTCTACGGCATCAATCACGGTTTGCGCATTTTTGGGAGCCAAGATATTTTCAACTCCGCAATGCAACATTTTTACTGCGCTGGCTTCCTCGTAGCGAACCCTGCCCTTGAAAAGAGGAAAACTGATTACGCACCCTTTATAGTTAAGGCGTTTTTTCAAAAGGCCCTTAATCATTTTGTCCGACAGCATGGCCTGGCTATCATTATCAATGTTGGGGAAAATCATATCCGAAGGCATAATGGCATCGGCCCGGCGGAAAATGTGTTTGTAGGGTACAAATTCCGCATCTTCCATTTGCGCCAAAGTTTTCAGTACACCCGAAACTCCCGGGAAATACTTGATGCAGTTAAGCGCGCCGCCGTTGGATAACCCGGCGATAAAATCACCGGCCAAATGCGTAACAGTTAACGGGACATCGCTAAAAGCGGGGGAGGAATAGCCCAAGTCAATCACGGGAGCCAACACCCAATCGAGCCCTGCCGCGCGGGCCATACGGGCAATTAAATTGCCTTTTTTGTAGGCCGCGTCTTGCGGGCTGGGAAAGGAAGAAAGAGAGTTATTAAGCGGCAGGGAAGGCGCATCGGTAATAATTTCGCTTAAATCTTCCGCGATATCGGCGCAGAACAATAATTCATCGTAAGGGGATATTTCGCTCATGCGGCGGGTAAAGTCGAGCGTTTCTTGGGCTGTTCCGCCATAAACGCAAAAACCGCCTACGCCGCGACGGGCTAAATCTTCGGCTTCTTGCAAACTGCTTTCGCCAAACCAAAAACCGGGAAAAACAATACGCGCTGGTTTCATTTTTTTCTCCTGGAAAATGCGCTATAAATTTTCAAGTACGGACGGAAAGAGAGATTCTTCCGTGTCGGAAGGGGCAACCATAACCCCTTCGGTTTCCGTCATTTCGGCGGAAGCATCTTCCGTTTCGTCCGGAAGGAGTTCCGGCTTTTGCGGAGTTTTCAGCCATTGCAAAAGAGACGGAATTAAATACTTATCCAACATTTCATGAGAAGTTAAATCGTAGGCGGTCAAAAAGGTAACTTTGCCTTCGCCTGCCGTTAAAAAAGCCACATTGCGAAGCACGCTGGCTTCCAAAAACATTTTTTTATCCGCGGCCCCGGCGGCGATTAAAGTGTTGCCCTTATAAAGCCGCATGGCAGGAATAGAAAGTACCGCGCGGTTGTTGGTAGTGGGGCTGATGAGGGCCAGTAGCGCAGTGTCGGGCCAAAAGGTCATGCTTTTGGCAGCCACATTGGCACCTAACCCCGCGCCTAACACAACAATGCTTGCGGCCGGAACTCTTTTTTTGTCTAAAAAGGAAAGTGCCGCGTCCACATCGCGGGTCATTTTGTTAAATTGGTTATCCACCCCTTCGCGGGCGAATTTGCGGTAATCTTCTTTATTGGTGCTTTGCCCGTGGCCTCTTAAGTCTAAAGCCAAATAGCCAAAGCCTTCTTTGGCAAGGGCGTTCTTAAAAGTGGAAAATTGTTCTTTATTTTTACCTAAATCGTGCAATAACACGACGGTACGGTTGTTTTCTTGTGCGGGAGAATAGAGGGCGGATAGTATCCATCCGTCCTGCGTGGAAAGGGAAATAACTTCTTCCGCGCCGAAAAGCGGAAGAGAGGCAAAAAATGCCAAGCAAAACGGCGCGGAAAATTTAAGCAAACGGTTGAACATCTAGCAGTCCAACACCTCTTCGGGTCTAAACCAAAGTGCAATTTCTTTTTCGGCATCTTCCGGAGAACCGGAGGCGTGCACGCAGTTTTGCATTACATCGCCGATAAAGCGGCCGAAACTGCCGCGGATTGTCCACGGAGCGGCTTTTTCCGGGTTGGTGCTGCCGATTTCCTGACGGATTTTGGCAATGGCGTTTTCGCCTTGGAACACGAAGGCATAAATTTTATGGTTCGGCACATTGTTGAATTCACCCATCATGTATTGGATAACTTCATCTAAGAAGGGTTTGCCTTCTAAGTTTTTGTAATGGGCGCGCGCCAACTCTTCGGTAAGCGAAACTACCTTGGCCCCGGTCATTTGCAGGCCGAGGTGATCTAAACGGTCTAAAATAAGACCGCTGATGCGTTTTTCAATAGCATCAGGTTTAATAAGAACAAGGGTTCTTTCTATATATCTCATAAAAACATTATACCAATATAGCAGAGCGTGTCAAACTCATTTTCGTACGCGAAGGAATTTTCGTGTGCCTTTGCGTGTATTTAAGTATAATAAAAAGTAACGAATTGTTTTGTTGTATAGATAAACATATCCTGTTCGGCTTAGCGAAAGGAGAAGGAAAATGGACACAACTGCACCTGTTTCCAAAAATATTCTTATTGTAGCGGGCGATGTATCCGGCGATTTGCACGCGGCCGGGTTGATTCGGGCATTGAAGGAAACCGAGCCCGGAGTTTGTATTACTTCCGTCGGCGGACGCTTGATGAAGGAAGTGAGTGACCGTTTCCTTTTCGATTTAGCCGCGCAAGGTGCTACCGGGTTTGTGGAGCCCATTAAAAAAATGCCGTTGTGGATTCGTCTTCGCAACGAGTTGCGCGATTATATGGAAACCCAACATCCCGTTGCGCTTATTGTGGTAGATTTTTATGGGTTTAATCATCAAGTGCTGAAACTGGCCAAGGAGCGTTGTATTCCGGCCTATTATTATGTCACTCCCCAAGTGTGGGCCAGCCGTCAGTACCGTGCCAAAAAATTGGCCGCTCTTACCGAAAAGATGTATGTTATCTATCCTTTTGAACCCGAATTTCACCAAAAACGCGGTGGAAATGCCGTATTTTTAGGAAATCCCCTTCTTGATATTATGCCCGCGCCGCTTTCCAAATCATATGAAGTGGCAGACCCCAAAAACCACGCGTGGAAATTGGGGCTTTTGCCCGGGAGCCGTATGGGGGAAATCAGCCGGTTGGTTCCTGTATTTTACGAAGCATTCAAAGAAACCGTGCAAAAGTTTCCCAATACACAGGCTTATATGTTTTTACTGCCTAATGCAGATGAACGGGTCTTTTTAGATTTACTGGGAGAAGAGCCTCACCTGAATTTTCATTTTATAAAAGATAAAAATTACGAACTGCGCAGCCAAATGGACTTTTTGTTAGCCTGTTCCGGCACGGCCACCTTGGAAAATGCCCTCTTGGGTGTTCCCATGGCAGTGGCTTACAAAATGTTCTGGCCCACTTACCAAATTGCCAAAATGGTGATTAAAGTGCCGTATATTTCGCTGGTAAACATTTTGGCGGGGAATAAGCCCGTGGTAAAGGAACTTATCCAACACCAAGCCAATGCCCAAGCCTTGGCGGCCGAAGTGCAGGATATGTTCGAACACCCGCAAAAACTCAAAGCCATGCACGAGGAATTATTGAAATTGCGTGCTTCTTTGGGCGAGCCGGGGGTGGCAAAACGCGCTGCGACGGATATTTTGCAAGATTTAGCACACAGGTAAAAATTTATGTCTTCCGCACCGGACTTGCAGACCTTGCTGCAAAAATTCAAGGAATACAACCCCAATCAGGATACTTCCCTGATTGAAAAGGCCTATCATTTTGCCGAAAAAGCCCACGCCGACCAAAAACGCGAGAGCGGCGAACCGTATTTTATGCATTGCCGAAATGTGGCCAGTATTCTTATGGAGTTTAACCTGGACGCCGACACTGTTTGCGCCGGGTTGTTGCACGATACGGTGGAAGACACCTCCGTTTCTTTGGAAGACATTAAGCGGGAATTTAACAAACAGATTGCCCACATGGTGCAGGGGGTTACCAAAATCAGCGATTTGAAATTTTCCTCTACTGACGAAGAAACCGTAGAGAATTGGCGCAAAATGTTAATTGCCGTGGCGGAAGATGTGCGCGTGATTCTAATTAAATTGGCCGACCGTACCCATAATATGCGTACCATGGATGTTATGCCTCCCGAAAAACAGAAATTTAAGGCCTACGAAACCATTTCCCTCTATGCGCCGCTTGCGCAACGCTTGGGAATGTTTACGATTAAAACCGATTTGGAAGACCTTTCCTTCAAATATCTCCACCCGCAGGAATACACCTTGCTGAAGGAAGAAGTGGAAGCCCGCACGGCTGACCGTCAAGCGGCTTTGGAAAATTTCAAAAAACATTTAGAGCCTGCTTTGCAAAACGAAAAAATGGAATACCGCATTTTGGCACGTGCCAAAAACTATTATTCCATTTATCGTAAAATGCAAAAACATAATTGTTCTTTTATGGAAATTCAGGACTCTCTGGGTGTGCGTATTATCACCAAGACCTTACAAGACTGTTACAAGGCCTTGGGTATCGTACACAGTGTATTCAAGCCTCTTGCCGGCACATTTACCGATTATATTGCGACGCCAAAGGCCAATATGTACCAAAGTATCCACACTACGGTGCTGGCCCCTACGGGAGATATTATCGAAATTCAAATTCGCACGGAAGAAATGCACCGCACCTGCGAATACGGTATCGCCGCGCACTGGCGTTACAAATTAGGGGCTACCAAGCAAGATAAAAACTTTGACGAAAAAATTAACTGGATCCGCCGTTGGATTGAGTGGCAACAAGATTTAACCGCCCCGCGCGAATTTTTGGAAGGGTTCAAAACCGATGTGAACCTGCAACAAATTTTTGTGTTTACGCCTCGTGCTGATGTAAAATCTCTGCCGGAAGGTTCTACCCCTATTGATTTTGCCTATGCTATTCATACGGATATCGGTGACCATTATGTGGGAGCCAAAGTGAACAACCGCATGGTGCGCATGGACTACACTTTCAAAACGGGCGATGTGTGCGAAATTATCACCCGCAAAAACGGAGAACCCAAACGCGATTGGCTGGAATTTGCCCGCACGGCAGGCGCCCGTAGCCATATCAAACGCTATCTGCGCGGAAAAGGAGTGGAACTGTGAGCCCGAAGATTTGTCCCCGATGTTTTTTGCCTTATGAAGAAACGGATAATTTTTGTCGCCGTTGCGGTAAAAGTTTGAAACCGGGCAGCGGGTTTCTCTGCTCCCATACGGGCATCATTTTGCTTACGCTGGTGTTGGGGCCGTTTGCCTTGCCGGTAGTATGGAGTTCTAAACTGATAGGAACTGTAGCCAAGTGGATTTACACAATTGTGCTGGTACTGATTGGCATTTATTTGATTCAGGCTTGTGTGGCGGCCTTTGAGTTGGTGCAGGATGTTTCCCGTAGTTTGGTTTCCCCGACCTTCTAATTTTTGCTATCCTCTATCCCTTCATATTTAGTACAATATAGAGTACCTTTTTCAAATAAATTAAGGAGAAAGAAATGACAGACACTGAAGTAAAGCATAATGTGACCAAAAACGGCCACCCGAAAGGGCTGTATATGCTGTTTATGGTCGAAATGTGGGAACGCTTTAACTACTATGGTATGAGAGCACTTCTTGTCTATTTTATGACGAGTGCTGTGATTGGTTTTAGCGATCCTGTGGCCTTTAAAATCTATGGTTGGTTTACGGCTTTGGTATATCTTACCCCGGTTCTCGGCGGTTGGATTGCGGATAACTATATCGGGAAACGTCACTCTATTACGATTGGTGCTATCTTGATGGCGTTAGGCCAATTCGTCCTTGCCTCCTATGGGTTTGTTCCGGCTCGTGTAGCCTTGTTTGCCGGTCTTGTACTTATCATTTTGGGGAACGGTTTTTTCAAACCGAACATTTCTTCTATTGTAGGGGAACTCTACGAACCTAATGATTCCCGCAGAGATGCCGGTTTTACCATTTTCTACATGGGTATTAACGTAGGTGCGTTTATCGCTCCCTTTATTACCGGTTATGTAGGTGAAGTAACGGCTACTTCTCCCGCCTGGGTACAATGGCGCTGGGGTTTTATGGCCGCCGGTATCGGTATGATTATCGGTCTTGTTTGGTACTTGGTTGAACAAAAACGCTTTTTGGGCGAAATCGGTTTGTATCCGGTTTCTAAACACAAAACCCAAGCCGCTATTGAAGAAGATAAGCCTTTGACCGCTGAAGATAAAGATAAGATTAAAGCCGTAGTAACCTTTACGTTTATTGCGATTTTCTTCTTTGCTTTCTTTGAACAAGCCGGTTCTTCTTTGAGCAGATTTGCCCAAACCTCCGTTTACTTGCCTACCTTCCAATTCCCTGCGTGGTTGGGTAACTTTGTTTTGGAAATCAAAGCCTCTTGGTTCCAATCTATTAACCCCATTTCCGTAGTAATTTTGGCTCCTTTGTTTGCCAAAATGTGGGTTAAATTGGGAAGCAAAGGCAAAGAACCGTCTATTCCCTTAAAATTCGCCATGGGTGTATTTTTAACGGGTTTTGGCTTCTTGGTTTTGGCCATCGGTTCTATGTTCTTGACCCCCGAACACCAAATCAGCATGATGTGGTTGGTCGCTCTTTATGTAATTCACACCTGCGGTGAGTTGTGCTTATCGCCGGTGGGGTTGTCCATGGTTACCAAATTGGCTCCTGCCAAACTTATGTCCATGTTAATGGGTGTATGGTTGGCTGCCTCTTTCTTCGGTAACTTGATGGGCGGCTACTTTGCCACCTTGTCTGCAGAGTTGAAATCTATGACGACCTTCTTTGCCATCCCTGCCTGCATTTTGATGGTATTTGGGTTGTTGGTATGGTTGTTCTCGGGCAAAATCAAAAAATGGATGCATGGCGTTCAATAATTTTTACCTGAGCAATAAAAAAACCCCGAGGGTTATCCTCGGGGTTTTTTGTTAGAAGTTTTTATTCTTCGTCTTTTTTGAATTTAGCGGTAAATTCATCTTTTCTTTTGTTAAATTCTTTTACCACTTTATCTTTGCCTTCAGCTAATTTTTCTTTGGCTTCTTCGGTGCGTTCCGCCAGTTCGCGGCGCACATCGGCAGCGTGTTTTTTCACTTTTTCTTTTAATTCACCCGCGTGTTCCAAAAGATATTCTTTTTGGTCTTCGTAGGTTTCATCGGCCCAACGTTTAAGTTTGCGGCGGGTCGTTTCGCCTTTGGCGGGAGCAAAAAGCACCCCCACGGCAAGCCCTGCTACGGCTCCCAATAAAAACGCGGCCAAGCCTTTTCCGGCACAATCACATTTATGACACATATTTACCCCTCCTTTTGCTTTGCTATAATGTATATATATTGTACAACAAATGGCGGAAATAAATTCCTCCTATGTATAGTATAATGGCAAAGTGTTTTTTTGCCACAGTTTGTTTTGAATTAGTTTAAGAGGAGACCTATATGCCTAATCCGTCCGCTCCGCGCCAAAACGGGAAACAGTTAGACCCGCAAGTGCGCAAAAGAAATTTTGATGAAGTGGCCCAAATCTTTACCAAAGAAGAAGCCATGGCCGAAGCCGACCGCTGTTTGAATTGTAAAAATGCCCGTTGTCAGGCCAATTGCCCCGTAGGAGTGCAGATTCCGGCCTTTATTGCTTTGCTTAAGGAAGGCAAAGTGGGCGAAGCCGCCAGCAAAATTATGGAAACCAGTTTGCTTCCCGCTATCTGCGGTCGTGTGTGCCCGCAGGAAAAACACTGCGAAGGTAACTGCGTGTTAAAGGAACGCTTCGGTTCGGTAAATATCGGTATGTTGGAGCGCTATACGGCTGATACGGCCCGCAAAGAAGGTTTATTAAAAGCCCCTGTGTGCGGAGAATCTACCGGTAAAAAAGTAGCGTGTATCGGTTCCGGGCCTTCTTCTATTGCGGCGGCAGCGGAACTGGCCCGCGCCGGGCATGAAGTAACCGTTATTGAAGCCCTGCACGCCTTTGGCGGGGTGCTTCGCTACGGGATTCCGTCCTTCCGTTTACCGCGCGAAGTGATTGACCACGAAATCGAAACGGTTAAAGCAATGGGGGTAAAGTTCGTGACGGATGTTCTCGTCGGTGCGACAGAAACTATTGCCGATATGCTAAAAGAGTACGATGCCATTTATGTCGGTAGTGGCGCCGGTTTACCTACTTTAACGGGAATCCCCGGCGAAAACGCCGTAGGGGTATACAGTGCCAACGAATTTTTAACGCGTGTAAACTTGATGCAAGCCTATAAATTCCCGGAAACGGATACTCCGATTCACATTGGTAAACGCGTAGCCGTATTGGGCGGCGGGAACAGTGCCATGGACGCGGCCCGTTGCGCCATGCGTTTAGGGCCCGATAGCGTAACCGTAGCCTACCGCAGAAGCGAAGCGGAAATGCCTGCTCGCGTAGCGGAAGTGGAGCACGCCAAAGAAGAAGGAGTAGCATTTGAATTTTTAGTAACACCCAAAGAAGTAGTGGTAGATGAAAACGGCCATGTAGCGGGCTTGAAATGCACCCGCAACGAATTGGGCGCACCCGATGAAAAAGGCCGCCGCCGTCCGGTGGAAATTCCCGGGTCGGAATTTGTACTTCCGGTGGATACCATCATTGTAGCCATCGGGCAAAAACCCAACCCGATTATTGCCAAAACCACCCCGGAACTTAAAACGACCGAAAGAGGCGTTTTGGCCTTGGACGAAGAAGGCAAAACCACTATGCCGGGTGTATATGCCGGCGGAGATATTATCCGCGGCGGTGCTACCGTACTGCTTGCCATGAAAGACGGCATTGAAGCCGCCGGGCGCATTAACCAGTATTTGAAAGAGGGAAAATAGTATGGAAGAAAATACCATTTTAGTCAAAGAGAATTTAAGCGATACCGTTGTAAAGTTTGTTATTTACAAACCCTTGATTGCCAAATCTGCCAAAGCCGGGCAATTTGTCATTTTGCGTGGCCGTGAAGGGGGGGAAAGAGTCCCTGTTACCTTGGTAGATTGGGATAGTGAAAAAGGCACGATTACGGTTATTATCCAGGCCATCGGGAAATCTACATCTATGTTTAATTCCTTGGAACAAGGGGAAAAATTTCTAAATGTGGCCGGCCCGTTGGGGACTCCCGTAGAAATTAAAAATTACGGTACGGTAGCTGTGGTGGGCGGCGGTGTAGGTATTGCCGAAGTGTACCCGATTGCTCGCGCGTTCAAAGAAGCGGGGAATCGTGTAATTGCCGTTTTGGGTGCCCGCACAAAAGATTTGCTTATTCTGGAGCCAGAAATGTCTGCCTTGTGCGATAAAACCGTCAGCACGACCGACGACGGCTCTTTCGGCATGAAAGGTTTGGTAACGGACGCTATACAAAAACTTCATGACGAGGGAGAAAAAATAGCGGCCGGTTTCATCATCGGGCCGATTCCTATGATGAAGTTTTCTTCCCGCTTAATGGATAAACTGGGCATGGAGCCTTTTTCCAGTCTGAACCCCATTATGTTGGACGGAACCGGTATGTGTGGTTGTTGCCGTGTGACGGTGGAAGGCAAGGTTCGCTTTGCTTGTGTGGAAGGGCCGATGTTTCCTTCCAAAACCATTGATTTTGACGAGTTGATCCGCCGCACGAGTGAATACAAACCGCAAGAACAGGAAAGTTTGCTTTTGCATGAAAAAGACCATGTCTGCAAATGCGGACTTCACTGATAGACAGTTTGAATTAAAAAACCCCGGGAATACCCCGGGATTTTTTATGTAAAGTTGCCCACAAAAAAGGCCCGTTTGAACGGGCCTTTTCAGTTGAATCTTAAACTAGTAGGCTTGCGTGTTGCCGTCCGATTCGCTGGGCGGGAGAAGTTCGTCGTTGCGTTGTTGTTTCAGGTTGACGGCTTCCAACGCAGCATTTAATTCCTCAAAGAGAGCCAATACTTGGACTTGTTTATCCTCATTGGTGCCTTCTCCGTTTACAACGGCCGTTGCTTTTTGTACGAAGGTTGCGGCGGCGGCTTTGGCTTCTTTCTTTAACAATTCACTCCAAGTAGCCACAATTTGTTCTACTTCCAACTCGATGCTGTTAATCTCAGCCAATGCGGCCTCTTCCCAATCGAGTACCGGCGCATCAGCCGCCGCAGGATCCTCTGCGTAAGCGCCATAACCCTGTTGATCAGCCGGAATAAGCCCGTTGAGATAGGTGTTAGAACGGTGGGAATATTCTTCCAATAAGGTGTTCCACTCGTTCATTTTATCTTCTTCGGATTTGGCAGATTTCATCAACGCATCGAATTTTTGGAAGTATTCTTCCCAAATTTTGCGTACTTCTTTTTCTCCGTTTTCCGGGTCGTACATGGCGGCTTGTGCGGCCCATTGTTCCACATAATCTTTATAGGTTTCTGCGTGGTTGTCTATGGCTATTCGGGAGGCTTGTTTATTCATTTCATCAATTTTGCCGTAATAGCGAGACATTACTTCATTAAGCGCATTTAATTTTTCTTCGTTGGTTTTAGAAGAAGTGTAAACAAAGTCGGCTTCTTGTTTGAAGTCTTTTTGCCATTTTTCTATTTGGGCCATAGCATCCGGCAAAGCCATAAACTGGAAGAAAAGTTGCATTTTAACTTCTTCCGAGGTGTTCTCTTGTACGGCCGCATAGAGAGATTGCGTGTACATGCCGTGCAATTCGTCTGTCCACTTACCAATGGCTTGATTCATCTGGTTGTATTTAGCGGTATCATCGACTTCGCTTTCATAGATGGCTTGCATTTCGGCTCTGTAGCCGTCTACCCACTTATCCGCCAAGGCGTTTCCGTTGGGCAGGCCCGCGAACTGCTGTTGTAAGAACTGGCGGAATTCCGGCCCGGTTTCGGTCATGGCGGCTTCGTAAGTTTGACGAATCACCTCTTTGTTCTTGGCTTCGTTTCCTTCTACGATAGCATTGTTAAGGCGCATGCGGTTAGCGGCCGATTCGTAGAGGGCTTTGTCTTTGTCGGACAGGAAGGACATATTCCCAATACCGATATTGGAAAGCCCGCGGCGCGCCAAGATGATCGGGGCTACGATAAAGTAGCCTTCGGAATTATCCTGCACGGCAGCAGCCACTTTGTTATAGAGTTCTAAGCCGTTGTCGGCAGCAGCATTATCGGCCGGTTCTTGCGGCTTAAAGAGGTCGCCGTATTTATTCAACTCGGCTTGGTGATCAGCCGTTTGTCTGTTTACGAGCCAATCTTTGAAACCAAGATGATAGGTGGCGGCATCTAAGGCTCTCCAAGCACCAAAGAAAAGCAAGTTGCCGGTGTAGCCGCGCCAGAACTGCGTGCTGGTAAGCAAGTTGCTGGCCAAGATATCTAACTGACCGGAAGTAGCCAAATGACCGGTTAATTGATAGGTATAGTTTTCTGTCCAGTTAGCGGCATTGAACCCCAAACCTTTATGGGCTTGTACAGGGTCAAAACCTTTGCCCCAACCGGCTTTAGGACTTGCACCTAAATCGCGCGTAATGGCTAAAGAAAAACCGTTTTCCGCTTGGGATAAACCAAATACACTTTCACCGACAGCTCCACCTTGGGCCATAAATTTGGCATCGTAAGCGGTGCGCTTAGCGGCATCACCCAAGACACTCCACGCTTCGTTAATTTTATAGATTAACGCTTTATCAGCCGGATTTTTATCCGGATGTAATGTTTTAACAAGGTTGCGGTAAGTTTGCTTTACTTCGCGCGCACTTGCCGTCGGTTTCACTCCAAGAACCTTGTAATAATCGGGCACGGCCGCTTCAATAGCTTTGAGTTCTTTGCCCATTTTCCCGAAAGTGGCGGCATCTACACGTACCCACCCGTCGGCCGTGTGTGCCCAATAGTTAAATTTCCCTTGGTTGAGACCTTTGTAAGTTGCAAAAAGGAGTTCATCTTCGTTTTGCAATTGGCGCACCGTGGCGTTAGTCAATCCCGTAGGAGTCCAAGAGGAAACCAGGTTAAATTCACTCCATTTAACAGGGTTCCCGGCTCCGTCCACTAAGTTGCGCGTAAAGAATTTCCAGTCATCGTAGTTTCGAATCCCTTTGCTCAGGCGCGGCATTGCGCTTTCTGCTACACGGGCCCCGGTATATTGAAGGCCCGGTACATGCGCACCGATTTCGATTTGGGTAATCGGGGCTTTGGGGCTTCTTAAAAATTGGAAGAACTTGCGGTTTTTAAGCACGCGCGTGGAGGTAACCACTTTCGTTGTCGTGGCAGTGGCACTTGCCACCTCGGAAGCTAACACCGGCAGATTACCGGGATTGGCTACTTTGGCTGCGTGCGTATAAACCAAGGTTTGCCCGGTTTTTCCCATATTGTGTACTACGTTTTGGTAGCGTACACTTTTCTTCAATTGAACAGCCGCAGCTTGTAACTTGCGTCCCTTTCGTGCAGTCTTGGCTGCTTTTGCCATAGGACCAAGTGCTAAAACGGTTCCTTTACTGGCGCGCCATGCTATACCAATAAGTTCCCCACCTACGTACCACAGCAAAGCTTCCCCTGCCAACCGGGCAAATAGTGCCATGTGTTCATCTTCCTTCTTTTTGCTGTTATAGCCGTTGTTTAAGTGCATCATATGCCAACGGCCATTAGAATCGCGACCTAAGCCACCATATGTAATGAGTTTTAATTTTCCATAGTAGTCTCGACATTCCGTCGTATTAGGCGCATTGGAGGGCAAAATACGAGGAACAGAAGTTCCCGAATTAAGCACGCGGATATTTCCGTTTGTATCGTAGGCAATATTGCTACAATTAGATTTTACCCCTTGTCTGAAACGGAGTTCGTCATTGGCAAAATAATTATAGATAGTAGCCAACTGATCGGAAAGTTCCTTCATCTGCTCAGAATCCAAACCGTAATCTTCAATAGATAGATAGTGAGTAGATTGCAACGGATAGAATAAATCTACCACGCGTGCCGCCAGCATGGCCTGCGTGTGAGGGTCTACCTGTGGAGTGTTACAGTAAAATACATTTGTCCCGGACAAATCTTCCGGGTTAAAGGTGGGGCATGTGTGTTGTTTTTCTACCAATTTCCCGACAGCTTCCAACGCAAAAATGCGCACCGGGATGGAATATTTTTTCGGGCTGCTCATGTCCACCAAAGAGTTTATTATTGCCCGTGTATTGATATCCTTGGAGTACTTTGCCGTCTGGTACATGCTCTGCATTACCTGGTAAAAAAGCGAAGAATAAGGTTGTTCAAATTTGGGATTGCGTTTAGAAGGGCCTTCATCAAACATATCCACGATACTCTTAGGATCTGCTTTTCCGGTAAACAAAAAGAACATAGTGGCATAATCAGCCGTTAAGAGCAAGAGCTGAAAATCGGTAGAGTCGGCTTTCGGGTTTTTGGCTTTGTAGTCTTTTATTTCCTGAAAGAAACGATTTTTCATCCCTTCATAAATATCTTTTTCTCTAATGTTTGTGATAAAATCGGCTCTGGCTTGTTTGGCCCAGGCTTCGTTCATGGCTTTTAATTTTGGGGCCATTTCAATATCGTAAACGGTATTTCTTTTCAACTTTGCTGCTGCTTCGTCATAGTTTTTAATCTGTATGGAAACCAAAAATTCCTTCAACGGGTCTTCTTCCCCGATTGCTTGGTAAAACTCATGAATTTTCCACAAAGCAATACGCAAGGACCCTCTCGCCATTACATCATTAACTGTAGAAGGGGTAGCCTTTTCCCCTTGGATATAATCTAATCGGTGCATCATGCGAAGTTGTACACGGGGGAGTAAATCCAAAAGGCCGGCTTTGGTTTCTTCGTCTAAAGAAGACGTGTCGAAAGCTTCTATAGAGTTCCCAAACACTTCTGTGGCATAGGCCGTGCTGAGATAATGCCCTTGGTCATAGATGTAGGGGTCAATCATATCGACCAATTGGTCTAAAGTAAAATCGGGAGATTTTATTTTTTGCAATACATCTTCGCCGTCCGGATAGCCGATACGGGCATAACCGGGGCGTTGGCGTTCAAAATTTTCTTTGGCGACTCCCTGTGTGTGCAATTCTTCCATGGCCGCGTAGATTTCTTCCATGGTTTCGGCTTCATCATATTTTTGAAGGGCCGCTTCCAATTGGTCTTCTTGTTCTTGGGCTTTGCGTTGGGCTTCCTCTGCTTGTTGTTGAAGGGTGGCCAACATGTCCGCTTGAGAAGGTTTAGCCGATGCGGCTTGCGCCCATACAGACGGGGAAGGAAGCAGGCAGTTCAGGGTAAAAACAGCCAACATGACGCGGCAAAAAATAGATTTCATAGAATCTCCTATTAAATAAAACAAAAGGGTATATTTCTATTATATCGTTTTTTCGTCTATTTTCCAGTCATAAAAGGCCTATTTTTACATAGAAAAAGGGCCCACGAAAAAAGTGGGCCCTTTTGGTGGTATTTTTTATTACAGTAATTTAGAGGCAAGATCCGCCAAGCGGCTGCGTTCCGTTTTGGTGAAAGTGATATGCCCGTAGGACTTTTGCCCTTTCAAACGATCCACCAAATAGGTAAGCCCGTTGGATTCCACATCCAAGTACGGCGTATCAATTTGGTAAGGATCCCCGGTTACCACCACTTTGGTTCCGTCTCCCGCACGGGTAAGAATCGTTTTCATTTCATGCGGAGTGAGGTTTTGTGCATCGTCCACAATCATGTATTGGCCGGGTAAACTTCTGCCGCGCATGTGCGTAACGGAAGCGATTTCGATTTTTCCGCTATCCAGCAGGTAATGGGCTTTTTCTTCGCCTTCGTCCGGGTTTTTCCGGTCGGCGAGGAAGGCCAAGTTATCGTAAATGGCGCCCATCCAGGCTTCCAATTTTTCTTCCTTCGTACCGGGCAGGAACCCTAAATCTTTCCCTACGGGTACAATGGAGCGGCACACCACCAAGCGGCGGTAGGCATTTTCGTCCATGGTGCGCTGCAAGCCGGTGGCCAGGGTGATTAAGGTCTTACCCGTACCGGCCGTGCCGACGAGGGTTACAATATCTAAACTGTCGTCCAGCAATAATTCCATGGCAAAGCGTTGTTCTTTGTTAAGCGGTTTGATGCCCCAAGCCATTGGTTCTTGCGAGGATAACGGGCGGAGCACACACTCGCCGTTATTGGATACACGCCCGATAGCCGATTTTTTACTGCCGTCATTGGTTTTGAGAATAATAAACTGGTTAGGAAAGAAAAGAGTAGGGTCCATGGCCAGTTGTTTATCGCGATAGAAGGCATCTATCTGTTCGGAGGAAACTTCCACTTCCGACACGCCGGTGTAAAGTTCGTCCACGTTTACTTTATCGGAAGTATAGTCTTGTGCAAAAAGCCCCAAAGCCTCGGCTTTTAGGCGCATGTTAATATCTTTGGTTACTACAAAAACAGGGGAAGCATTTTTTTTATAAGACCCTTCTTTTTTCCCCAAGGTATAGGCAATGTTGAGAATCGCGTTGTCTGCTTTGTTAAAAGCCATGGATTGCGGCAAGGCGGAAGGTTTATCCATTTCGATTTTTAAGGTTCCGCCCTTGGGCAACTTGACCCCTTCGTTCAGGCGCCCCAATTTGCGCATTTCGTCCAAGGCGCGGGAAACCATGCGGGCATTTTTACCGCGGGTGTCTCCTTCGCTCTTAAAAGCATCAAGTTCTTCGATGACAGCCATTGGAATAATAATGTCGTTATCCTCAAAGGCGTGTAGGCAGTTGACGTCGTGCAAAAGCACGTTCGTGTCCAGAATAAATGTTTTTTTCATAACGGCCTCTCTTTTTTATGTAGGGTCCTTCTACTTTTTATTATACGCACATTACCGACGAAATCAAGCCCTTTTTCAAATAAATTTTTTTTGCCGATACCCATTTTGGTAGGAAATTGCTATAAATATATATATGAAATATCTTTGTATCCACGGACATTTTTATCAGCCTCCCCGCGAAAACGCTTGGTTGGAGGCCATTGAATTGCAAGACAGCGCTGCTCCGTATCACGATTGGAACCAACGCATTTGTGCGGAGTGCTACTCCCCTAATGCGCTGGCTCGGGTACTTAACGAGAAAAAAGAATTGACCGACCTGACCAGCAACTATGCCCGCATCAGTTTTAACTTCGGGCCGACGCTTTTATCGTGGATGGAAAAAACGGAGCCGGAGGTTTATCAGGCTGTTTTAGAGGCTGACAAACAAAGCCAAGAGCGTTTTTCCGGACACGGAAGTGCTATTGCCCAAGCATACAACCACATGATTTTGCCCCTGGCCAATGCACATGATAAAGAAACCCAAATCAAATGGGGTATTTACGATTTTAAGAAACGCTTTGGAAGAGAACCCGAGGCTTTGTGGCTGGCTGAAACGGCCTGTAATACCGAAACGCTTTGTGCATTGGCCGATGCCGGCATGAAGTATGTTATTTTGGCGCCCGGTCAATGTGCCCGTGTGCGCAAAATCGGCGAAAAAACCTGGCAGGAAGTCGGCGCGGGGGTGGACCCTAAGCGTGCGTATTTATGTAATTTACCCAACGGTAAAAAAATCGCACTTTTCTTTTACGACGGGCCGATTTCGCAAGGGATTGCTTTTTCGGATACTTTATCTTCCGGAGAGAAATTTGCTTCCCGCTTATTAAGTACTTACAACTCTTCTGCCGAAGCACAACTTATGCATATCGCCACTGACGGAGAAACTTACGGACATCACCAAAAGTTTGCCGAAATGGCGCTTGCTTACTGTTTGAAAAAAGTGGAAGAAAACCCCGAAGTGGAACTTACCGTGTATGGGGAGTTTTTGGAAAAACACCCGCCTACCTACGAAGCACAAATCGTGGAAAATTCTTCCTGGAGTTGTTTCCACGGAGTGGAACGCTGGCGTTCCGATTGCGGGTGCAATTCGGGTCGTCCGGGTTGGCACCAAAAATGGCGCGGGCCTTTGCGTGCCGCTTTGGACTTTGTGCGGGACGAACTGATTAAAACTTTTGAAACCAAAGGACGCGAATATTTCAAAGACCCTTGGGCTGCCCGTAACGATTATATTGAACTAATCTTGGATAGAAGCCTGGACGCGCAGCACCGCTTTTTCTTGCGCCATGCTACCGAGCAAGCGTGGGTAGATCGCCCGACGGCTTTAATGCTGTTGGAAATGCAACGCAATGCCATGTTGATGTACACCAGTTGCGGTTGGTTTTTTGATGAAATCAGCGGGATAGAAACCGTGCAGATTATGCAGTATGCCGCGCGTGCGTTGGAATTAAACCGCGTGGTAACGGGGAAAGACCACGAGCCGGCTTTTATCGAAAAATTGGCCGAAGCTCCCAGCAATATCAAGGAACTTAAGAACGGTGCCATTACTTACGAGCGTTATGTAAAGCCGCAGGTAACTCCTATCGAAAAAATTGCCTTGGAACATGTTGTTTCTTTGTTGGCAGACGAAACGGTCAATCCCAAAAAAGCATATGAGTGCGAGGTTCTTTCTTACGAGCCGCACAAATTTTCGGCTCCGGGTGCCCACTTGTGCTTTGGGGAAATAACCCTCAAATCTACCGTTACTTTATTGGAACGAAAAATGCAGTTTGCCGTTTTCCAAAGAGGTACGGCGGAAGCGGTTTGTGCCGCAGGGCCGGACGGTTCTTTGAATAAAGCGGAAGTGTTTGTTCAATTGGAAAAATTATTCCAAGAAACAAAATACGAGGAGTGTTCTTCTTATATTCGCAAAAAATTTGAAAAACATTATCCGTTGGTATCCATGTTCCGTGATGTTCGCCGAAAAGTATTGGACTTAACTTTGCGCAAAATGGACGAACAGACCGACCAAGCCTTCTCCAAACTTTTTGAAGAACAGTACCCTGTGGCTCGCGGATTACAGCAGTTGGGAGCCCCGGTTCCGGCGCCTTTTTTGCAGGTGGCGGAATTTGTGCTTTCGCTTGATTTGAAAGCGGCGATTCGTGCTTCGCAGGTAGATGTGAACGCCATCGAACAGTTAATGGAAGATGTCAAAACTTTGGGGTTAGATGTTTCCAAAGGTTCGGTAAACGATGCCGTAACGGAAAAACTGACTCTGTTGGCTTTTGCCTTTGCGCGTAATCCGGCCGATATGCAAACTTCCTTGAGACTGGTGGAGTTTTTGAATTATGCGGAAATTTTCGGGTTTAACCCGGATACGGTAAAAGCCCAACAGTTTGTATTCTTGGGAATGCAAACTTTGGGGAAAGAGACCAAGAAAAAGGATATTCTCCGTGCGTTGGCCCGCAAACTAAAGATCGCCCTTTAGTAACAAAACAAAACTATATTAAAAAGCCCCCGTTTACAGCGGGGGCTTTTCGGTTAGTTTAATTTTTTTCAGAGCTGCTACCTTGGCTTTGGCTCTCGGTTCGTCTTGTTGCGCGGCTAGTAAGTAATAGTGGAGGGCTTTCTTGTCATCTTTTTCCGTGCCGGTGCCGCGTTCATATAAATCGCCGGTAAAGGTTTGGGCCAGCGGACTTTTTTCATCAGCGGCTTTTTTCATAATTTCAAAGCCTTGTTCGGGGTTTTTTTCTGTCCCGATGCCGTCCAAATAACAGATAGCCAAATTGATGCGGGCTTCAAAATCGCCCTGTTCGGCGGCGGCCCGATACCACTTAAAGGCTTTTTCTTCGTTTTTTTCGCAACCTTCTCCCGCGTTGTGCAGTCCCGCTACTGCTACTTGGGCGCGGATATGTCCGCCGCGGGCGGCCGTATCAAACCAGTTAAAGGCTTGGAAGGGGTCTTGCGGTGTTTTTTTACCTTGATAATAGAGTAACCCCAACTTATATTGGGCTTCCGTATCTCCTGCGGCCGCCTTTTTAAGGAGAGTCTTTACCGGGTTGTACGTATATTTACGCAGGAAAAAAAGAGCCAGTGCCAAGACAAATAAAATAGCAACGGCAGTGCGCGTTTCAAGCATTTGCATTAGTAAAATTCCTCCTCGCGGGGTATGGAAGTTTTTTCTTGGGATAATTTTTTCCACTTGTCGGCGAATAATTTATTGGGTGCGGTGCCGATTCCGTTTTCATACAAAACAGCCAGATAGGCTTGTGCCTCTTTTACGCCGTTTTTGGCGGCTTGGCGCGTCCAACGGAAGGTTTGATAATCGCTTTTGGGCGTTCCGTAGGCTTGGGCATACCATTGGGCTACTTGCCATTGGGCGGTGCGCAGATTTTTTTGTGCCGCCAACAACATATATTGGAAGGCGAGGCCTTTGTTTTGTTCGGCTTCGTATAAACGGGCCAAGTGATATTGCGCCCGGCGGAAGTGCATATCCGCCGCTTGTTTGATAAGTTCTTTGGCTTGTTTCGGTTGGGTTTCTAGCAGAGCTAATCCTTTTTTCAAAGCCGCGGGGGCAACCCCGTTTCGGGCGGCATAATCCAGCAGGCGGGCGGCTTCTTGTTCGTTTTTTTCCGTTCCCAATCCTTGTTCGTACATAAGAGAGAGTTTGAAAGAGGCGTGAGGGTTGGCGTTATGCGCCAGTTGCTTAAAAAGCAGAAAGGCTTTCTGTTCGTTTTTCTTTACTCCGCGTCCGCTTAAAAGCATAGAGGCTTGAAAATAAAGGGCCCGTTCGCTGCCTTTTTTGGCGGCTTTCTTGAAGTATTTGTAGGCTTTTTTATAGTTTTGAGGAGTGCCTTTGCCCCGGTAGTGGTGCCAGGCCAAATCAAAAAGGGAGTGAATATCTCCGCCGCGGGCTTCGCGTCTTACCTGTTTGAAGGTATGGCGTTGCAGGCGGTACTCCTCTTGCCGGGCGGCTTTTTCGGCGGCCTCTTCTGCAGTAAATCCCCAAAGAGGAATTAGCAGAAAAAGAGCGGTTAAAAAGAATCTTTTTTTCATTTTGTTTTAACCAATTTTCGGTTTTCTAAGGTTAGCACTTCGTCTGCATAATCGGCGGCATGGGCATCGTGCGTAACCATAACAACGGTTAAATTTTTTTCGCGGCTCATGCGTGCGAAATCTTCAAATACTTGCAATTTGCGTGCCGCGTCCAAGTTTCCGGTGGGTTCGTCCGCCAGCAAAATGGGCGGTTCGTTGCGTAAGGCACGGGCAATGCTGGCGCGTTGTTTTTCTCCGCCGGAAAGATCGGCCGGGAGTTTGTGAATCATGTTTCCAAGGCCAAATTTTTCCAAGAGTTCTCGGGCTTTTTTGGGGTCGGGATTTCCGCGCATCAGTGCGGGCATATCCACATTTTCCAACAAAGAAAATTCCGGAAGCAATCCGTCAAACTGAAAAACAAATCCCATTTTCGCAAGGCGTAAAGCAGAACGGGCGGCTTCCGTTTTGAGCGCGGTAATTTCCTGCCCGTCCACCAGAATCTTGCCCGCAGTGGGGGCATCTAACAGGGCAATCAGGTTCAGTAATGTGCTTTTGCCCGAACCGCTAGGCCCCAATAAAACGGTAAATTTTCCGCGACGAAGCGTGAGGGAAACATCTTCCAATACGCAAAGATTTTCTCCGCCTTGATCGTAAACTTTTGTTAAGTGTTGTAATTCAATCATAAAATCATCCGTAACGAATAGCATCTGTCGGGTGGACGCGGGAGGCTTTGGCCGCCGGATAAAGCCCCGCGGCAAAACAAATAAGGTAACTTCCGCCCACTACAGCCACGATGTCCCACAACTGCATGCGTACGGGCACTTTGGTTAAATAATAGATGTCGCCCGGCAGTTCCACGATATTAAAACTGGCAATAATCCAGCACAACAGGCAAGCCAACAAAAGCCCCAATACAATGCCCAAGGTGGCAATCACCATGGCTTCCCACATAAAAACTTTGCGGATAAGTTTGGGGCTGGCCCCGATTGCGCGTAAAATGCCGATATCGCGCAACTTTTCGGTTCCCAATAAAATTAAATTTCCGGCAATATTAAGAGAGGCTACGCCGATAATGAGGAAAAGAATAATAAACATCATGGTTTTTTCCAATTTTAATGCGGCGTAAAGGGTGCTGTTCATTTGGGCAAAGGTGCGTACGGAGTAGCCATAACCAACGGCTTGCTGAATTTGTCGGGCGGCTTCGTCGGCTTTGTTGAGATTGTGCAACTTTACGGCTACGCCCGTAACCCCTTGTTTGAGGCCCAAAAAGTCGCTCGCGTGCGGTAACAGTGTGTAAGCAATGGTGTTGTCAAACTCGTAATATCCCGTTCGCAAAAGTCCGCTTATTCTAAATTTTTTCATTTTAGGGAACATACCTGCTGAGGTGGAAATGGACTGAGGGGAAATCATCACCACATCGTCACCGATGTCCATGCCCATATTGGCAGCCAGTTCCGTTCCCAGCACAAGCGGAGGGGGGGCATCTTCGGGCCAATTTTCGGGAGAGAAGGAACCTTCCGTTACGGAATCGGCTAAGGTGTTAATGTTTTTTTCCTGTTCGGGGTCTAGCCCGCGGATAATAACCCCCATGCTTTGCCCGGCATAGGTAAGAATAGCCTGTCCGTAAATATGCGGAGCGGCTGCCGATACCAAAGGGAGTTCCTCGATGTTCTTTATTTTTTCCGGGTAGGAGTTTTGGCTCATCTGCCCAAAAACAAGAATATGGCTTTGCGCCCCGATGATTTTATCTTTAATATCGGTTTGAAAACCGTTCATGACGGATAATGTTGTAATCAATGCAGCCACCCCTACGCTTACACCGGCTACGCCGATGAGGGTGGTAATGAAGGCAAAAAGGCCTTGGCGACGGGTTAGATACCGAACGGCCACAAATCGTTCAAATTTCATAAGAGTATTTTACCTTATTTGTCTATAGAGTGGGTTGTTTATCTATAGGGTGTTTATTTATGTTATACTTTTAAGAGTTCCGTTTGTGTGAGGTTTTATGAAAGGTTTTACATTGGTTGAGCTGTTGGTAGTGGTTTTAATCATCGGCATTTTGGCCGCTATGGCCATGCCTCACTATGAAAAATCTGTGTGGCAAAGCCGAAATGCTCAATTGAAAACGGCTGCCCGCACGATTGCAGACGCACAAAAAATGCACTATATGAAAACGGGAAGAATTCCTACCAGTTTTAATTCGCTAAGTGTCAGTATCCCGCTCAAAGTGAAAAAAACAAATGCCGGTACGGGCAGCAATGTGTGCCAAATATTAACTCCCAAAGGAGAAGGTATTTTGGAAGGGGATAATTTTATTGTAGTGTTAAATAACGGGAGCGAAACCAGCGGTTCCAGTATGGCCGTGTGGACGGAAGGGAAATATAAGTGCAACGGGTTTAGTTGGTCGGTAATAGGCGGAACTTTTAGATGTATGGAAGCTCGCAACAGAACCTCTACCATCAAAGAAGGGGACTTTTGCGAACAGTTGGAAACCGCTACTTATGTAAATACTTCCGCGGGTTGGGCGCGTTACGAACTTCCTTAAGTTTTTAGGTTATTAAGCCTATAGTTGAATTTGTTTGTTGAATTTGCTATACTAATATTGCGGGGTAGAGAAGCCTGGTATCTCGCAAGGCCCATAACCTTGAGATCACTGGTTCAAATCCAGTCCCCGCAATGTTTTGATTATTATACCGCCCGAAAGGGCGGTTTTTTTATGGGTTTTCTCGGGCGGTCTTTTTATGTACAATAAAATATATCAAAGAAAAAGAAGGAGTATAAGCATGAAAATTGCAGTTTTTGTAGGGGGAAATAAAGATTTTTCGGCCCAGCGTTTAGGGGTAAAATTAGCCGAAGAGTTACAATACTTCGGGGAAGATGTTTTGTTGGTAGCGGCAAAGGGCAAGGTTAAATTTTCCGCGTATGTATCTTTGAAGGAATATGCCGCCACGGCTAAGCCGAAAACGCTGGCTTCTTTTTTAACAAAAGAAAAAGTGGGACGCGTTATTTCTCTTATGGATTTGACGGGTTGCCAAGCCGCCTTGGAAGCCAACATCCCCTTTATGTACGGGGAAACGGAAGGGTTCAAAGAAGATAAAGCCGTTAAAAACAAAAAGGCAATTCTTAAACAGGCGCAACGGGTAATTGTCATTAAAAATACACCCGCCCCGCTAAACAAAAAAACCTATGCAGGCCTTTGCGTTCAAGAAGTGCAAAACCCGGCTGTATGGGTGGAACGCTATGATTATCAAAAACCCGCTTGTTTCAAGAAGGAAAACAATATCTTGGCGATTGGCAAACTAACCAAAGAAAGCGGTTTTGACACTTTGCTTAAAACTTGGGCTCGCTTGGCGCCTGCTCACCCTTCTTGGCATTTAACTTTAGTGGGGGACGGTACCTCCAAAACCGCGCTTACCAAGTTTATCAGTAAACATCACTTGCAGGACAGTACCGAAATAGTCTCCGCTTCCGGGGATACATACAGTTTATTACGCAACGCGGATATTTTTGCTTATCCGGCCCTGAATCCCGCGCGTATAGATGTTTTATTAGATGCCATGGCCAGCAAATTACCGTGTGTGGCGTGTGAATCTGCTTTAGTAAACGAGATGATTCTTAACGGGGTGAACGGTGTGATTGTCAATGCCGCGGAAGAAGAACCTTTTACGATTGCTTTAGATGATATGATGGTTAACTGGGGTAAACGCGTAGGAATTGCCGTGGAAGCCAGTAAACTCAAAGGGAAATTTCCGTTTTTGGCTTTTGTACAAGCGTTTAATTTTTAGTTATAGGGCGTAATTCCCGGGTACAAACCGGGAAATTCTACCACGAGAGGAAACAGCATGCGCATTACTTGCGTGATTGGTACATTAGGTGGTGGCGGTGCGGAACGCGTGATGACTTACCTGTGCGGCGGGTTAGCCGCCCGCGGGCATGAGGTTACGCTTCTTACCTTGGACGAATCTGTCCCGGATTTCTATTCCGTGCCCGAAAATGTAAAACGGGTGCGCGTTTCTTTGCCCACTTTCAAAAATGCGGGTTTTTGGGGAGGGTTCCCCCGTTTATGGAAATTAACCCGGTCGGTTCAACGCACCCGCCCCGAAGTGCTGATTAGCTTTATGACCATCAGCGTGTTGGCCTCTTGTTGGCTTCTTCGTATTCCCGCTATTTATGCCGACCATTTGGATATCCGCCATTTAGCCTATTCCCGCAAATGGAAAATTTTGCGTAACTGGTTATTGGGGCGCGCGAAAAAAGTAACCGTTCTTTCGGAGCGGGACCGCAAATTCATTTCTCTCTTTCACCCTTCTTGGAAACCGGCAGTTGTTTACAACCCGGCCCTGCCTTTAGCGGAAGAATCGTTCCCGCGGCCTGCCTTCATGCAGGAGAATAAAAAGTATGTAATTGCGGTAGGAAGGTTGGTTAAGCAGAAAGGTTTTGACCGTTTGTTGGAAGCCTGGCGCCGCGTGTGTGAAGATTTCCCCCAATGGCGTTTGTGCATTATCGGGGCCGGGGAAGAAGAAAGCGAACTGAAGGGTTTGGCCGAAACATTGGATATTCAGTATGCGGTAGATTTTGTTTCGCCCCAGTACAGTTTAACACCCGTTTACCGGCATGCCGATTTGTATGCCATGTCCTCGCGGGCCGAAGGGTTCCCTATGGTGCTTTTGGAGGCTATGGCGGCGGGGTTGCCGGCGGTCAGTTTTGATTGTACGGGCCCCAATGTAATTATTCGTGATGGAGAGGACGGTTTTTTGGTAAAACAAAATTATACCGAACGCTTAGCCGCCAAACTGGCGGAGTTGATGAAAGACGATGCGTTGCGGGAACGCTTTGGCAATAAAGCGCGGGAAGTAACCCAACGCTTTTCGCTGGAGACTTATTTAGATGCGTACGAGACTTTGTGCCGGGAGGCAATAAAATGAACTGGAATGATCCTCGCGTTCAGTTAAGTTTGAAAGACCTTCGCGAAATGCTGGATGCCCGCGGGCGTGATAGCCGTTTGGTTCGTGCCGCTTTCCGGTGGAGTCGTACAAAAAAGAAGTTTTTGGAACGCACCAAGCAATGGTTCTATGGCTTAAAAAGCCATGAGGATAAAAAAGGCGCTCCGATTCGCGTGTTGTTTTGGCTGGTGGGCGGTTTGGGGGATGCGGCTTGCGCGAAGCGTTTGGTAGCGGCATATCGGGAGATGTTGCCCATGGCCCGTTTTGATATTTATTCCGGTTTGCCCGGGGTAGCACAGGCTTTATTCGGGGCGGACTTGCACACGCATATCTTAAAGGACAATAAAATCTGTTGGGCCGATTACGATTTGGCCGCCCAGGTTTGTTTATCCATTAAATTTTTGCACGTGAACGAGGAACGCTTTTCCGCCTTGGCTCCTTCCTTTTTGCCGGTATTGGAACGCGCACAGCGGGCGCAAAAGTCGCTGGGGAGTTTGTTAGAAGATATTTTTCTGACGGAAAGTATTTTGGGCCGATGGTTATATGCCAACGGAGGGCAACGGTTTGATTTGCTTTCTTACACGGGGGGAACGGAGATTTCCGAAGAACCGAACGAACGCATCTATGTGCCTGCCGATGCCTTAAAACGCTGGGATTTGGCCGCCGGTACTTATGTTACTTTTCATGACGGAACAAGCGAAGCACAGCAAGTAGGGAATACCCGCCCCACTCGTGCGTGGCCTCGCGAACGTTGGCGGGAATTTTTGCGTTTATTTAAGAAAGATTTTCCCCATATTAAACTTGTGCAGTTGGGGGGAAGCAACAGTCCCGTTTATCCGGAAGCCGATGTAAATTTGGTGGGAAAAACCAATGTAACCGATTTGCCGGCTCTTATGTCGGGCGCCAAATTACATATCGATACGGAAAGCGGCCTGGTGCATTTGGCCCAGTATTTAGATGTGAAAAGCATTGTATTGTTCGGGCCGAGCAGCGTGCCTTTCTTCGGTTACGGTAAAAATCGTAACATTGCCGCCGGCCCTTGCGGCGGGTGTATGTGGACAACGACGGATTGGATGTTCAAATGCCCTCTCGGCAAAAAAGAATCTTCTTGTATGGAAAATGTTTCGGCACAAACCGTGCTGAAAGAAGTGGCCGAAGAATTGGCCCGCTAAAATAAGTTTTATTTGGAGCGGAGTTGGGAGAGAAAAATATTCCAATCTCCGCTTTTTTTTGCCCAAAAGAAAAGTCCCGCCAAAAAGAGAAGTCCTCCGCCAAGAAGTGAAAAAAACACGCTCTTTATCGGCACGAACCACGCCCAAATTGCCACCGGAAAAAGCGCAAGAATATTGATAGCCGCCACCCGCGAGGCTTCTTTTAGGGAAAGTACATACGCCACCCGCGGGAAATGACGCTTAAAGAAAAAGTAATTAACCAATAATCCCGCCACGCAACAAGTCAGTTGGGTGTACGGATAAGCGAAGGCTCCCCAAATATGCATGGTCAGCGGAACGGAAACAATAAACAACCCGATACAGAAAAGAGCATAGGGCAAACTTTCTTTTAATTTCCGTCCGGCCGCCACCAAATTGTTTTGCATGGAAACCAATACCAAAAACCACATAATTCCCATTAACGGTCGCAGAAAAGAGGCCGCATTGTGTACATCTAAAGTGCTGAATTGCCCGCGCTTAAAAAATAAAGTAATAATTTCCGTTGCATAAAAACAAGAGAAAAGGGCCAACGGAGTAAGTAAAAATAAAAGAAAATGCTGGGCGGATAGAAAATCGCGGTTTACTTTTTCCCATTTTTCTTCGGCGGCGCTTTCGGTCAGTTGTATTTTGGAAATATTTGCTACGCGGAAGGTGAGAATTTCGGTGGGGGAATCGGCCAGTTGCTTGGCATAGTTTAAGGCGCTGACAAGGCCCGCCGAAAAACCGCTTAATAAATAAAGCGGCAGCACGGTGCTGAGGATATTGGCCGTTTCGATTAACTGGTTACTGAGCAGATTTTTGGCAAAGACCTTTTGAAGGGAAACTTGTTGCGGTAAAAAATGCCAAGATAATTCTTTTTTTAGAAGAATCAAAAACACAAGCAGTTGGATAAAATTGGACGCCAAAAAACCGTACACCATACTGATAATGCCCCAATTCCTCCCGAAGGAAATTAAAAATAAAAGAGGCAACAACGCATTGAGGGGGGATAGTAAAGTGGTGGCAAAACGGCGGTGCATTTCAAGTACCGATATCAAAAAGTTTACCGGTAATTGAACTGCAAAAAGCAAAAAGCCCGCTTGAATAAGTCCTTTGTCCGCTGTTAACAGGTTTTCTTCAAAACGCGAAAACAAATCGGCAATCGGCAACGGAAAAAAGAACCCCGCCGCGGTGAGTAAAACGGCTCCCAGTACATACAAATAAAAAAACAGATTTAACAAACCTCTGCCGCTTTCGGGTGTTTTTGCGTTGAGGGCCATGGCTTCGGGAATAATGACGGCCTGGTTCAAGCGTTGGGAAAAAGTAACGCCAAATCCCATCAGCATCATCAAGTAAAAATAGACATCCGTGGAGGCTCCCGCGCCGAAGTACGCGGCAATCAAAAGAGCATTGGCAAACGAAATCAGTTTCCAAACCAAAGTGGCCCCTACCGCCAACGCGGCACCGAAACGATAAGAGGTGGGCTTAAAAAGATGAACCATATTTGATATTATAATAATTTAGGAGAATATATACTGTGACTACCCAATTTGAACCTGTTATCGGGTTGGAAATCCATGTCCAACTCGCCAGCAAAACCAAGTTGTTTTGCACTTGTCCCAACGGTGTGAGTGAAGATACAAAACCCAACACCGCGCTTTGTCCCGTCTGTGCGGGGCACCCCGGCACCTTGCCTGTTTTAACGGAAGGCGCTTTGGCCTTAGCGGTGCGTGCGGGGTTGAGCATGAATTGCGCCATCAATGCTCGCTCGTCTTTTTCGCGCAAACATTATTTCTATCCGGATTTGCCCAAAGGCTACCAAATTACCCAATACGACGAACCGATTAACGGTGCGGGCGAAATTGAAATCACCTACGGCCCCAAAGATAATTTGCAAAAAAAGAAAATCGGTATTCATCACGCGCACTTGGAAGAAGATGCCGCTAAATCTTCCCACTGTGCGGAGTATTCCCTGGTAGATTTTAACCGCGCGGGAAGCCCGTTGTTGGAAATTGTATCCATGCCGGATATGCGCTCTCCGGACGAAGCCTACGCTTATTTAACGGAAATTAAACGCCTGATGCGTTGGGTAGGGGCTTCCAACTGTGATATGGAAAAAGGGGAACTTCGTGTAGATGTGAACATTTCCTTGCGCCCTGCGGGAACGGAAAAATTCGGTACGCGTGCCGAAATTAAAAACTTAAACTCTTTCAAAGCCGTTAGAGATGCTCTTACTTACGAAATCAACCGCCAAACGGAAATTTTGAATGCAGGCGGCGAAGTGAAACAAGAAACCCTGCAATGGGATAAAGAAGAACTTGTCACTAAACCCATGCGCTCTAAAGAAGCAGCGTTAGATTATCGCTACTTCCCGGAACCGGATTTGCCTCCGGTGGTATTGTCTGCCGAGTGGTTGGAAGAAACCCGCGCACAAATGCCGGAACTTCCTGCCGCTAAAGAAGCGCGGTTTATGGCGGCGGGTTTATCGGCTTATGATGCCGGTGTGCTGACCAGTTCCCGCGAAATTTCCGATTACTTCGAACAAGTAACCGAAGACGGGAAAGTGTCCTTGAAAACGGCCTCCAACTGGATTCAAACCGATTTACTCGGTATGTTGCATGCCGAAAAGAAGGAAATAGAAGATTCTCCTATTCCGGCTAAGCGTTTGGCAGAACTGCTGGCTTTGGCGGAAAGCGGAAAGATTAACCGCAAACAAGCCCGCGAAGTTTTTGACGAAATCTGGAAAACGGGCGAATCTCCGGCCGCCGTGGTGGAAAAACGCGGCATGGTGCAAGTGAGCGACGAAGGCCAATTGGAAGAATGGGCCAAAGCCGCCATTGAAGCCAACCCCAAAGCCGTGGCCGATTATCAAAAAGGCAATAAAGCTGCTATCGGCGCCTTGGTGGGCGGAGTAATGAAGATGAGCAAAGGCAAAGCCAACCCGCGTATGATTAGCCAAATGCTCGCCAAATTGTTGGGGTAACCCCCAGCCGATTTTGTAAAAAGCCGGGTCTTTAGGGGCCCGGCTTTTCTAATACAAAACAAGCCTTGGAAAAAGGCAGAGCAAAGAGTAAATTTAAGTTAAGCATAAAAGAAGGCAGACCCGGGGGGAAATTTATTGACCGGGGGCTCTAAAGTCTGCTAATATTTATGTGTAGAAGTAAAAACCTAAAACGGAGAAACAAATGAAGAACTTACTGAAAGTAGTTTTAGTTTTGGCTTTGGCCGCCGGCTTGACCGCCTGCAAAAAGAACGTAAAAGATGACGCCAATGCCGATTTGACCGCCGCCACCGGTACCGAAATGGTACTTGAAGAAACCGAAGTGGTGGACGAAGTGCCTGCCCAAGAAGTTGCTTTGGGTGTGGTACATTTCAACTTGGATCAATATTCCTTGTCCGCTGATGCCCGCAAAATTGTGGAAGCCAACGCGCAAGCGATTAAATCCGCCGCTTCCGTTGCCAACTACAAAGTAACCGTAGAAGGTAACTGCGACGACAGAGGCACCACCTCTTACAACATCGCCTTAGGTCAAAAACGCGCCGATGAAGTGAAAGCCTACTATGTCCGCATGGGCATTCCGGCCGAAAACATCGCCACCGTTTCCTACGGCGAAGAAAAACCGGTCTGCTACGAAGGCAACCAAACTTGCTGGGCCAAAAACCGCAGAGCCGATACTTTGTTGAAAGTTAACTAATTCTTGTTTTGCAAGGAGCCCGAATCTCTATGAAAAATATTACTAAACTTATTTTAATGGGAGGTTCGGGCTTTTTGCTGTGTGGCTGCATTGCCAGCGAGCGCGATATGAGCACGCTGAAGTTACAACTGCGGGAACTCAACTCCACCATTGTACAAATGCAGTCCAACCAAGCGGAACTGGCAAGCAAAATGGAAGAATTAAACCGTAACTTGTCCGTTTCCAACGAAAACCTATCGCAGGTAGATGCGCAAATTTCCAGTTTGTCTGCTAAACTGGACGATTTAACCGCCAGCGTCAAACAACCTGCTCTTTCCGCTTCTTCCGCCGAATCCCAACCGGCTCGTGCGGCGGTGTTACCGTCGGACTTGTTTGCCGAAGCCAAAAGCCACTTTGATAAAGGGGCCTATGAACCGGCGGCCATGGGTTTCAAAATTTATATAACCAATTATCCGGAAAGCGAAAATGCCGAACAGGCCTATATGCTGATGGGTGATGCTTATACGGAGTTGGGGCAGTCCAAACCTGCCGCCATTGCGTATGCTACTATTTTGCAAAAATTCCCCAAAAGCAAAAGTATTCCTTCTGCCCGCTTAAAATACGCCCGCAGCATTGTGCCGTTGGGCAAGACCGACGAAGCCAAGAGTTACTTAAACTCCGTGGTGCAGGAATTCCCTTCCTCTCCCGAGGCCAAATTGGCCAAGGCTGAACTCGCCAATTTGAAATAATTACGCGCCCGTTTGCGCGCTACCGCACTTATGAAAAAATCGTTTTCTTTATTAGCCTTGGTGGCTGTGATGTTTATGTCCGTTTTGGCGTTTGCCGCGCCTAAAACCGATGTGTATATCGGCATTACTTCCGTGGGGGATAAACGCCTTCCCGCGATTGGTATGCCCGCTTTTAATTATAATGACGACAAAGCCCAAGCCGCCGCCGTGCAAGTGCGCGATGTAATGCGTGCGGACTTGTTGTTTGCCCGTTATTTTGATGTAACCGAAGACGGCCCTGCGTTTAATTCCAAAAAATTGACCGAAACCCTTACCGCCTGGGGCCGTGCGCGTGCCAGTTATCTGTTGGCGGGCGATATCAGTTACGCTGAACCGTACTACACCATTAAAATTTATGTGTACGATATTTCCACCCGCGCTCCGGTATTTGCCAAAGCCTTTAAGGGCACGCAAAGCAGTTTGCGCCGTTTGGCACACATCGCTTCGGATCAGATTGTCCAATCGCTTACCGGTAAACGCGGTATTGCGGATACCAAAATTGCTTTTTCCAACAATTCCACCCGCAATAAAGAAATTTATGTGGTGGACTATGACGGCGAAAACTTGCAAAAATTAACCAACGATAAAAGCATCGCCATTTTGCCCAGATGGTCTAAAGACGGGCGCATTTTCTACACTACTTACAAATACAGAAACCCGGATATTTTTGCCATTGATTTACGCAAAGGCAAAATCGCGCCGATTATTATTCGCGGCGGGTTATCGTTAATCGGCGGGGTATCCCCCGACGGGAAAGCCTTGGCGTTTACCAGCTCGGGCGGTTCCAACCCCAGCATTTATATTTATAATTTGGAAACCCACAAAAAAACCCGCATTACCAACAAAGCGTCCGTGGACGGTTCGCCGTCTTATTCGCCGGACGGAAAGTATATTACTTTTGTGTCTAACCGGGCGGGGAATCCGCAAATTTATGTTATGGAACTGGCCACCGGGGAAACCCGCCGCCTGACCAAAAATTTCAACTGGTCGGATAGCCCCCAATGGTCGCCCACCGGAGAGTGGATTGTATTTACGGGCCGCGAAGCACCGTACCACCCGATGGATATTTTCTTGGTAGATTTAACGGGTACGCAAATTCGCCGTTTAACTACGGACGCAGGCTCCAACGAAGACCCCTCTTGGTCTCCCGACGGGCGGTTTATCGTATTCACTACCACTCGCAACGGCCGCCGCCAACTGTATATGATGGATATGGACGGCAGTGCCCCTCACTTGTTGGCAGATTTGAAGGGAGATTCCTTCACACCGCACTGGAGTTTTTAGTAAGAATTTTTACCGATGAAAAAGGAACGGAATTATCCGTTCCTTTTTTATTTATTGTGTTGTTAAACCCGCCTTGTTACCCGGTTTGTAGAACGCGTCTCGGGGCGACTACTTTTTTTGTTTTTTGGGGGGCCGTAAAAAAGAGTGTTTCTCGCCCAAGGCTTGACCCGTTTTTTTTTTTTCTTACAATGTACCTAATCGGCAGACAGGAAGAATTAAAATGTTGTTTGCTCGCCGAAAACTTATTTATAAGAGGTTTTGTATGAAAAAGGGTTTTACTTTGATAGAACTTTTGGTCGTGGTGTTAATCATCGGTATCTTGTCGGCGGTAGCACTTCCGCAATATGAAAAAGCCGTTTGGAAAAGTAGAAATTCTCAACTAAAAACAGTGGTGCGAGCAATTGCGCAAGCCCAAAAGGTTTATTATATGGCAAACGGGGTTGTCTCTAATGATTTTTCTGCTTTAGATTTGGATCTTCCTCTTACCCCGGTTACTACTTCCGGAGGGACTGGGGGAAATGTGTGTCGATTAGCGACACAGGCCGGAGATTCTATCAGAAAGGGAGAGAATTTTATAGTTGTATTGAATAACGGGGGAGACTTTGAACAAGTTTCTGCGGTCTGGACAGAAGGGAAGTATAAATGTACCGGCTTTGCTTGGCGCTTGAGCGAGAGTGATCGAGATTTTATGAGATGTATGGAGGCTCGTCAAGGGACTTCTACAATTAAGGAAGGGGAATTTTGCAAACAGGTGGAGCAAGGAACTTATACCGAAACGACAGGGAGCTGGGCCAAATACAATCTTCCGTAAAATTCCTTTCATAAAAACCCCCGCTCTTTTGGGCGGGGGTTTTGATATGTTGGATAGTGGTTATTTGGACGGAAGGGCACATTTTTCTAGGGTTGTTATGCTTTCCATCACTTTTTTGCAGGAATCTTCCCCTGCCAACGGTTCGCAACAGGGCCACCCACTCCCTTCGGGCAATACTAAAGCAAAATCTTTATCGTTCAGCGGGGTGGCGCGAATACCGTCCTCATCAAAAGAAAAGCGGAACCCCCTTTCCTCAAAAGCGGGGCGCGTGTTGGGTAATTCTTCCTGTAATGTTACCAGGGTGGTAACGGCCCGGAGATTGTCGATTCTATCAAAAATTTCTTGATAAGTAGTATCGGACGAAGATTCCTCCAGGGCGTTTCCCTCTTGCATAATGGCCGTGGCAACGCCTAACCCCATCAGCACAAAGGGCATGATAAAGAAAAGTAATGCCGCCACGATGCCCAATCCCAAAAGCACCGGGTGGGTGGGAACTTCTTCCAACGGTTGCCCGGGCTGGTAGGTTTCGTCCACTACAAAGGTGGAACAAATAAAATCGTGCAGAGCTTGTTTTTTAGCCGTGGTGCCGGCCATCAAGAAGCCGATGTAAAGAATAGCACTGGAAATCCATTTACTGAAAGTACGGCCGGTGGCCCGCCAAAACGAGATGCGGCCCCCTTGGTGATCCACCACTTTTATTCCCATGCATTTCTTACCTAAGGTAGCCTGCCAGGAACTGCTTTCCAACCAAGCATTGTATAACCAAAAAAGAAGGAAGGAAAATACTTGAAGTAATAACACCCCTACATACATTTCCATCATGGTAGCAAAAGATTCCGGGTTACCGGCTGTAGTTTTGGTAGCCTCCAACGATAATATAGTGGAGGCAAATTTATGCATGATAATAGCAAAGCCGACTAGCATGGGGATAGATAAAACAACAGAGTCTATGATAAACGCAACGGTGCGTTTCCAAAAACCGGCATAGGGATAAATTTTAGACATATTTATTTTTCCTTTTATTAAGATGAAACTTCTTATTTTTATTATACTTTTTTCCAAGAAACAAAAAACCCGGTGCTTTGAGACACCGGGTTGAAACGGAACGGGCAGTGTTATCGGCAAGCAGGCAAGCCCGTTTGGGTGCAATCTTGCCCGGGCAGGGCTTGGCAACAAACTTGTTGGCTTCCTCTGGGAAGTAGCAGCATAAATTCTTCTCCTTCCATGGTTTCGAATACGGCGCGGTAACCGTTTGTCGTTCTGGAGTAAGTGGCTTCTTGCGCTTGAATCGGTTGGGGGAGGGGGGCCTGTTCGTTGGCTAACATTTGCAAACGGGTGGAAACCAGGGCCGCTTGCAACGAAGTGCTTTGCATTTGGAACACAAGCCCTAAAAAGAAAGAACCCAAAAGCACCAACGCACACAAAACGGAGAGAATCCACAACCAAACTAAATGGGAAGGAGTATCGGGCAGTTCATCGCCGGGTTGGAAGTCCTGATGCACTACATAGGTTTGGGCAATATAGTCGTGCAGGGCGCGTTTGCGGTTGGTAAGCCCCGCCATAATAAACCCGATGTAGAAAACGGCATAAGAAAGTGATTTGGCAAAGAAACGCCCCGTTGCATGGGCAAAAGAGATGCGGTTGCCGTCTTTGCCGACTACTTTAATACGCAAAAGGCGTTTGCCGTAGGTGGCTTGTTTTTTGCCGCTTTCCAAAAGGGAAAAATAGAGCCAAAAACAAACGGAAGTTAACAAAAGCCAAAAAGCATAAACGAGCATCACTAGCGCCGCTATGCCGGTCATTGCCGGGTCGTTTTCGCTCATTTGGCCCAGTGCTTCTATTTGTTTATACAAAAACGGCAAGCACAACAAAGCCGCCGGGATAGAGGCAATAATTGCATCTACCACAAACGCACATACGCGTTTCCAAAAACCGATGTAAGGATATTTATTCATTTTTTATTCCTCTGCGATAATTAAATGGTACATAAACTGCGCCAAAAGGCTTTTAGCGCGGTTTTTTGTAGCAACGGCGGCAACGGGCCTGGTAAGCGTCCGTAGTGCCTACTACAATGCGTTTTTTGTCTTTGCTGATGCGTTGGGTGAAACTGGCCGGATTGCCGCATTTGGTGCAGACAGCCAAGTTTTTGGTTACATATTCGGCTTTTGCCAAAAGGGCGGCGGTTACTTCAAAAGGTTCGGCGCGGTAATCGGTGTCCAAGCCGGCGGCAATAACGCGTTTGCCTTGTTTGGCCAGTTTATCGCACACTTCGATAATGCCTTTATCAAAAAAGTTGATTTCATCAATGGCTACCACTTGGGTATCTTTTTCGACAGCGGCCAAAATTTCGGAGGAATTTTTGACGCAGGTGGCGGCCACTTTGTTTTGGTTGTGGCTGGTGATGCTGTCGATGCCGTAGCGGGTATCGATTTTGGAGTTAAACAGTTGCACTTTTTGTTTGGCGATAAGTGCAATGCGTACGCGGCGGATGAGTTCTTCGGTTTTACCGGAAAACATACACCCGCAGATGACTTCTATCCAACCTTGTTTGTGGTATATTAACGGATTTGCCATGGTGTTTTCCTCTTTTTGTTAATCTCTTAAATCATACGGCCCGCGCCAGGGATAGTAGTAGGTATCCTCGGGCGTTTTGGCTTTGGCACGGTTGCCCGCGCCGCATAAAATGTTGATGCGAAACGCAAAAGAAAGGTTTTCGTTGCGGTCGCGCACGGTCAGTTCCATGCGGGCATCGTGGAAATCGTACGAGGCGCGTGCCAACTTATTAAACCCTTCAAAAGTTCCTCTAAATAAGGTGGCATCTATCCCAAAATCCAAGAACCATTTTTGGCTGGTCGGGCGGATACCCCAAGTGGTAGTGAGGGTGAAGCGGTCGGCATTGGTTTCGTATTCGGAGGCGGGGTCTGTGCGGTCTGCAAAGTTATTGAGCCCCAACCCGATTTGATGATTTTTGAAAAAGAAATTAGACTGTGCGATAAAGTTGATGTTTTTATCTTCCAAATCGTACTGGTCTTGAATAAAGAAATGGTACTTTCCGTTCGGGTCGGTATAACCCCACTCGAGTAAAATGGGTTCAATGCGCTTTCTTAAATGATCCCAACCGAGTTCGTACCCTTCCCCCGTGTGTAAATCATAAGTGTAATTGGACAAATTAAAGCCCGATTCAAAGCGTACATACGAATTGAAAGTAGGACGATAATAATTTTTGATATACAAACGGTTGGCTTCGATTCCTTTATCCGGAGAAATTTGATCGGAAGATAAAGTGCCGGTAGAAAGGCGTTTTACGAATTGATAGCCAAAGTCCGTAGTCCCCAAGAAAGAGTGGGTTTGAAGGTTTTGGTCTGTGCCGATGCGCCCCACCCAAGCATCTTTTCCGTTTTTATAGTTCTTGTCGGACAAGGTAACTTGTTGGTCGTAAAATACGCTGGGCAGATAAGTAAAGGCTTTATTTAAGCGGAAAGATTTTTCCGTTGTCCAACGGGCATGCATTTGGCGTTGATAAGGGCCTTCTTCATTGGGCATACCGTCTTTGTATTGCAGGGAGGACGTATTGTGGAAGTCCGCTTCGAAACGGTGTGCCAACTTGAAAATGGGGTCATTAAACGGCAACAAGGCATATTTAATTTCCGGCAGGGTGCGTTTTTCCGCCATGAATTTTTTCTTATCCCATGCAAAAATATCTTTCTGCTGATAACTTACACGCAAGGTAGATTTGCGGGTTTGGCGCGAAACGGCCACATCGGTTTCTTGGTCGGGCATAAATACATACGGGTTACTGCGGAAGAAAGTATCGTTAAAATACGGGTCGGATACCATGCGGAACTTCGTTTGGAATTGATAGAGGGCACCCGTATCGTTGTTAAAATGATCGGACGAGTCGTACATTTCCCACCAATATCCGCCTTGGAGGCCCCAGCGGTTACTGCTGGCCAAATCTAATTGGTCATTATCGGCATGGTCGTTAATGTAATAAAATTCACCCGTCCCGCGCAGTGTGGGGGAATCAACAGCCGTTAAACCAAAACCCATACCCACGCCGGACTTGGTGTAATAATCTAAATTTAAGCGCGGCCGCAAGCCGAGTACAGGCCCGAAAACGGTGGAGGTTAAAAGCCCAAAACCCGTTTTGTTGCTTTGGGTAAAATCTACATAAGTCGTCCATGGTTTTTGGGAATCAAGCGAGCGCCAAAAAACGGGCAAATACATAATGGGGAAGCCGTCCAATCTAAGCACCGCATTGGTGCCGAACACTTTTTGTTGGGGAGAAACCGACAACCGCCCGACAGATAGAGAATAGTGCGGGTCGGGTTTGTCGCAGCAGGTTACTTCGGCTCCTTTTAATACCTTTTTCCCGTTTTTGGAAGAAATTTCTTCGGCCCCCAAAATACGCAAGGGGGGATATTCGGTGGTAATGTTATCGGCGGAAAAATCTTTAGTAGTATAGTTGCCGAATATGTTTTCCCCGCGTAGCACCCCGCCTTGTCCGTCATCTACGGTTACCGGGCCCACGGAAGAAACAGTGGTGTTGGTTTGGTCAAAAGTGATGTTTTCCCCGGTAACGGTGCGTTTTTTTCCGTCGGGGGTTTTTTGTATAAGGGTTACATTGCCGGTAAGGTTGATTTTTTTATTGTTAGGTTCTACGGTAGCATTATCCGCCGTAAAATAAACAAACCCTTCTTCCCCGGGGGACGGCAACACATTATCCGCCCCATACAAAGAGGCGGATACACAAAAAAGTCCACAAAATAAAGCAACAAGTTTTAATCGCATTTGGCGTTATGAATACTTTCTTTTTGGGCTTGGAAAATGGCGTACATGGCGGCACCCACGCCCCCGATATTGGGGTTTTGGGAGACCTGCAAATTAAGCCGTTTGAAAGGCGTTTTGATTTGTTGGTTTTCCAATACGCGCTTTAAGGACGGCATAAAGAATTTAGCCGCGCCGGACACGCCCCCCGCCAAAACGACGGTGTCTATATCCAAAACCAAAGTAAAGTTGGCAATTCCTATTCCTAAATAATATCCCGTGTCTTCCCATACTTTCAAAGCCGCTTTGCAACCTTTTTCGGCCGCGCGGGAGACGAGTTCAATTTTGAAATCTTTGTTTTCGTTTACGAGTTTTGCCAGTTCGGATTCGGGATAGTCTAAAATAGCATTTAATACGCGGCGTTTGATGCCGATCGTGCCCACGAAGGCTTCCAAACAGCCGCGTGCACCGCACCCGCAAAGCGGGCCGTTGGTTAAATCGGCAATTTTGGTGTGACCGATTTCTCCGGCTGTACCGTTGGAGCCTTGGTAAAGTTCTTGGTTGATAATCATGCCGCCGCCTACGCCGGTGCCTAAGGTTACAACAAGTACATTGGTGCCTTGGCGTTTGAGGTCTGCTTCGTACACACCCCACGCCGCGAGTGAAGCATCGTTGGCTACATACGGCAAGATACCGGTGTACTTATAGAGCATTTGGGCAATCGGCCAATCTTCCACATCTTTGAACTTTAAGTTGGGGTTGTAGCGCAAGATGCCTTTTTGGTGGTCAACATCTCCGGGCGCACCGACGGCTACTGCTACGCGTTGGTCAGCAAATTCTTCTTTGATGGCATTGATAAAATCTCCGATTTGGGCAATAAAACCTTTGGCCCCTTTGGAATAGTCGGTTTCAATTTTTTCTTTGCGGAAAATTTCTCCGTGTTCGTTCATGACAAACAGTTTTACAAAAGTCCCGCCGATATCTACACCAATACCAATCATAAATTAAATCTCCTTGCTTTTAGGATGAGCCTGCCTATACACATTTTTTAGTTTTTCAAGCGACACATGTGTATAAACCTGCGTAGCCGCCAAACTGCTGTGGCCCAACATTTCCTGCAAACTTCTCAAATCGCACCCGTTGTTTAATAAGTGGGTAGCAAACGAGTGGCGCAAACTGTGCGGCGTAACTTTGCGCGCCAAATGGGCCGAAATGGCCGTGTTCTTAAAAATATAGGCAAGTCCGTCTCCGGTAAGGGGTTTGCCTTTGTTGTTCAAAAAAAGTGCATCTTCCGGTTGCGGGTTCGGCCTGGAGGCTAAATAATCTTTAATGGCTTGCAACGCCGCATCCGTTACGGGCACCAGCCGTTCTTTGTTGCCTTTTCCCAATACCTTCACAACCCCGTTAAAATAGTTTACATCTTTTATTTTAAGCCCGGTTACTTCACTTCGGCGCAACCCGCTGGAGTACATCAGTTCAAAGAGGGCTTTGTCGCGCGGAGCAAATTTTTTACTTTGCGCTGCCGTATCCAGCAAACGCTCGGTTTCCGGTTCGGTTAAAAACTTGGGCAAAATTTTTTGCCGTTTGGGAGCCGGGAGCAGTTTGAACGGGTTGACCGCTAATTTGCCTTGCGTCATCAAATAGGCAGCCAAACTGCGCAGGGCCGCTATTTTGCGAAGTACCGTATTGCGTGCGGGGTCTTTCCCTGTTTGTACGGAGGCCAAAAATTGGCGAATCCGTGCCGGGGTAAGAGCCCCCAAATCGTTCCAACCGCGTTGTTTACAAAAGAGCAAAAAATCGTTTAAGTCTGCGCGGTAGCCCCGTATGGTATGGGCAGAAAAATTTTTATTCTCTAAATGTACGAGGAAATCTTCCACCCATTTTTGCATACAGGCTCCCCGCGGTTATTTTTCCGCTTGTTTGGCCTCGTGTGCGGCTTTGAACTGCTCGATTTCCTGCGGGGTTACGGTTACGATGGTTTTACATTTCGGGTAACCGGAACAACCCAAAAATTCCCCGCGTTTGGAGTTGCGAAGTACCATGGGTTTCCCGCATTTTTCGCACATGCGGTCCGTTACAATCGGCCCTGCAGAAGCCACTTTGTTCCCTTCCGCATCGAGCGAATAGGTGTTTTTGCATTTCGGATAAGCCGAGCAGGCTAAAAATTTTCCGCGTCGTCCCATGCGAATTACCATGGGCGCGCCGCATTTTTCGCATTTTTCCCCGGTTTCCTGGGGCTGTACTTTTTCCCCGGAACTGCTGAGGTTTACTTTACCTTTGCAGTTTTCGTCACTGCAAACCAGGTATTCCCCGAAGCGGCTGCGCTTTTTGAGCATCATTTGTCCGCAGACAGGACATTTTTCGTCCGTTTTTTGTGCGCCGGGGCGTTGCATGCCTTTATCGGCAAGTTCAAGTTCTTTTTTGAAATTGTTGTAGAACCCGGATAAAAGCCCTACCCATTGTTCGGCCCCTTCTGCCACTTTATCCAATTGTTCTTCTACTCCGGCCGTGTAGGAAAGATCCATAATTTCTTTGAAAAAGTCTTTCAAACTTTCCGTTACGGTGATGCCCAAGTCCGTCGCCACGAGTTTGCTGCTTTTGGGTTGGCGGGCGATATACTTGCGGTCTAAAATCGTTTTGATAGTAGGGGCGTAAGTGGACGGACGGCCTATGCCGTGTTTTTCGAGCGTTTTAATCAAACTGGCTTCGTTGTAGCACGGAGGCGGCGTGGTTTTGTGGGGTTTTGTTTGTAATTCTAACAGGGTTAAAGTATCCCCTTCTTCCAAAGCGGGCAATAACGCACTTCCGTCCTCTTTATTATTGTCTTCTTCGTCGTCTTGGTCTTTATAAATGGACAAGTAACCCGGGAATTTGACCGTGCGGCCCGTAGCACGCAGGATACATTCTTGTTTTTCTCCGGCGGCAATATCGATGGACACGGTATTGAAAATCGCTTCGGCCATTTGGCTGGCTACGAAACGCAACCAAATCAGTTCATAAAGTTTGTATTGGTCGGCGGTCAAGTAAGGTTTCATCAGTTGCGGGGTGCGGCGCACATCGGTGGGGTGGATAGCCTCGTGAGCTTCCTGCGCACCTTTTACCTTGCTTTTGTAAACAGGTTGTTTGGCGGGCACAAATTGCGCGCCGTATTTTTCGCCGATAAATTTTTTGGTTTGATCTTGCAAGAGTTTGGACACATTGAACGAGTCCGTACGCATGTAGGTAATCAAACCGACGGTTTGCCCGGAAATTTCGATACCTTCGTAGAGGTGTTGGGCCGTCATCATGGTTTTTTGAGAGGCAAAACCCAATTTGTTGTAGGCGTCCTGTTGCATGGAACTGGTAATAAAGGGCGGTTTGGGTTTTTGTTTAACTTCTTTTTTCTCTACTTTGGTAACGGTGTTAGGGCCTTTGCGCAAAATGTCGGAAAGGGGGGCCAACTTTTCCGGTTTATCAAAAACGGTATTTTTAACTTTGTAATCTTCCGCAAACAAATGATAGGTGGTAGATTGTTCCACATTTTTCCCTTGCCATTTGGTTACGCGCGCCCAAAATTTGGGGGCGGTTTGCGGTTTTTCGAATTGGGCGCCGATAGTCCAGTATTCTTGTTCTTTGAATTCGGCGATTTCTTTGGCGCGTTCGGCCAACAGGCGGACGGCTACCGATTGCACACGCCCGGCAGAAAGACCGGAAGTAATTTTGCGCCACAAAAGCGGGGAAAGTTTGTAACCCACAATGCGATCCAAAATACGGCGGGCTTGTTGGGCGTTCACAAGGTTGTCGTCAATTTTGCGCGCATGGGCAAAAGATTCCTGAATAGCGGTGGGGGTAATTTCGTGAAAGAAAATGCGTTGGTAGCGTTCTTTGGGGAGTTTTAAGAGTTCCACCAAATGCCACGCGATGGCTTCTCCTTCACGGTCAGGGTCGGTAGCGAGATAAATTTCGCTGGCATTTTTGGCTACGGCGGATAATTCGGCAATTAAGCGTTTGGCGCGGTCTACCGGCACATAAGTGGGGGCAAAGCCGTGGTCGATATCCACTCCGATATCTTTGGAGGGCAAGTCGCGCACATGGCCAAAAGAACTGCGTACAATAAAATCGTTTCCTAAAATTTTACTAATCGTTTTTTGTTTGGTGGGAGACTCCACAATCACCAATTTTTTGCCTTTTACATTGGTAGTTGCCATAGTTCACTTCCTTATCAAATTAAAATTTGCTCTTACTGTAGAGGCCGTTTTCGCAGGCTAAAAAACCTTTTACCTCTAACTCAAATAAAATTCCAGCCGCCTCGGGCACATCGGCCCCGATGGCTTCGGCCACTTGGTCCAGGCTGGCTTGCCCGTCTCCCACCGCGGCCAAGGCTTCGCGTTCCCGGGGAGATAAATTATCCTGTTCTTTGTTGGGGGTAACGGACGGCGTTTCAAAGTAGCGAGCGTCCAACCCGAAACGAAGTTGCTGTGGTATATAGTCTAGTATATCTGCGACGGAAGTTACAACCCCCGCCCCGTCCTTTATGAGAGAATTGGGGCCTGCGGATTGCGGACTGTCTATCGGGCCTGGAACGGCTAATACATCTTTTCCCATCTCCAAGGCCAGTTTAGCGGTGATGAGCGCGCCGGACTTAATTTCTCCTTCCGCCACCACAACGGGTTGCGATAAACCGGCAATAATGCGGTTGCGGCGCGGAAAGTGAAAAGCATTGGGCGGCTTATTAAAGGGAAGTTCGGAAACAATGGCTCCGCCGTATTCCAAAATAGCGCGCGCCAGGGCTCTGTTTTCCGGGGGATAACAACGCCCCACCCCGGTGCCGATAACGGCTACGGTAGGTTTTTTCAGGCGAACTGCCGCCGCATGGCACTCGCTATCTATTCCGCGGGCCAAACCGCTGACAACCGTTACTCCGCAGGCGGTTAAGTCCCCCGCCAATTTGTGGGCAACACGGCGGCCGTAGGGGGTAATTTTGCGTGTACCCACCATGGCCACACAGGCTTGTTTGTCCGCGGGTAATTTTCCAAGCACATAAAGGGCAATAGGGGCCTCTTTAATGTTTCGTAAAGATTGGGGGTATTCTTCGTCTTCCGGCACATAAATGTGCCCGCCCAAAGCGGCTGTTTTATCCCATTCTTCTTGCGGGTTAACGGCAAAAGCATCTCGCAAAAGATGGGCAGCGGTATCGGGGTTTAGGTTGGCTTCGCGGGCTAAAGTGGGGGCATCTTGGCGTAAGATTTCTTGTGCGGAGCCGAAAATTTGTATCAGTCTTTCTAACCAATCTGCCCGAAAGTAAAGAAAAGCGTTTAATTGAATACGGGCCAACCGTTCGGCGGCGGAGATGTTTTCGTTCACAGGTCAGCCACTCCTTTGCGATCCAACGGACGGTATTGCATTACTTCTACCAAGTGTTTGGTTTCTATGGACTCTTTCCCTTCCAAATCGGCAATCGTTCGGGCCGTTTTTAAGATTTTGTCCAAACTGCGTGCACTTAAACCGAATTTGCGCATAGCCGTTTCCAAAATGGTATCGGCTCCCGGAGGCAGTGTGCAAAAATCTTTAATTTGTTTGGGTGTCATAAAGGCATTAGCCGTGGTGGGAGTGCCCGCAAAGCGTTTGCGTTGGATTTCACGCGCTTTGATGACCCGTTCGCGAATTTGACCGGAAGACTCCCCTTCGCTTTTTTGGTTCCAGTCCGTATATTTGACGGGATTTAAGTTGACGGTTAAGTCAATACGGTCAAGCAACGGCCCCGAAATACGAGATTTGTAGCGGTTTACCTGCATGGGGGAGCAAGTGCAGGGTTTTAACGGATTTCCCAAATTACCGCAGGGGCATGGGTTCATGGCGGCTACTAAAGTAAAGCGGGCCGGATAGGACACCGTTTCTTTCGCGCGGGAAATGGTCACACGGCCGTTTTCCAACGGTTCGCGCAGGACTTCTAAGGAAGAACGCGAAAATTCGGCAAATTCGTCCAAAAAGAGTACGCCGTTGTGCGCCAGGGAAACTTCGCCCGGGCGCGGAGAGGAACCTCCGCCGATAAGGGCAACATCGGAAATGGTGTGGTGCGGATCTCGAAACGGACGGCGGGTTAAGAGTTTGCTTTTTCCCATCAAATTACAAATGGAATAAATTTTGGTAATTTCCAACGATTCTTCCTGCGTGAGCGGCGGCAAAATACCGGGGAAGCGTTTGGCCAACATACTTTTTCCCGTGCCGGGAAGGCCAATCATCAGCACATTGTGCCCGCCTGCGGCGGCAATTTCCAAGGCTCTTTTGGCCAGGGCCTGCCCTTTTACTTCGCTGAAATCTACTTCCGGCAAGAGGTCTTCTTCCGCTTGGGGAAGGTAGTTGATTTTAAGGGCTGATGCATCTGTTTTTTCTTCCAAATAGTCGGCTAACTCTTTTAAGGTATGCGGTGTGATAAACGGCGCGCCCGATACTTGCCCTTCCAATACATTTTGAGGGGGGATAACCGCGGTTTTTTGCAGGCCTTTACAGGAAATCAGCATCGGCAGGACCCCGGCACACGGACGGAGCGAACCGTCCAATGCCAGTTCTCCCAAAACGAGTAAGTCTTTTAATTTGGCGGTGGCTTGAGGGGAAAGTTGTTCGCTGGCGGCTAAGATGCCAAGGGCAATCGGTAAATCGAATTGTGTTCCGCTTTTGCGCAGTTCTGCCGGGCTTAAATTGACGGTGATGCGTTTGGAAGGGAAGTCGAACCCGCTGTTACGAACGGCCGCCACCACGCGTTCTTTGCTTTCGCGCACTTCGGCATCGGGCAGACCCACCACGGCCAGGGTAGGAAAACCGGGGGCAATATCTACCTCTACGGATACGGTAAATCCGTCGATTCCTTTGATGCCCCCGGTAAAAACATTGGCTAACATAGTTAGTTAAAACTCAATACAATGGTGCTGGGTGTAATGTTTACTACCGTAAAATTAACATTGTACTTGCGGATAATTTTAGCGGCTAATTCTTCGGGTGTGGAAATGTTTGCCGAAATTTCAAACTGGGCGCTGGAGTTGGCATAGCGCACTAAGTTGAAATCTTCAATTTCTCGTAAGTCTTTGAAAATGTCTTGAATTTGTTTCAGGCGCTCAATGGTGTTAACATCTTTTACCGTCAGTTGGAAAACTTGGGCGGAGTTGATGGCCGCGTTAATGGGTTCCACCAATTGTTTGGCGGCGGCTTCACACGCGGCGGAGATAGATTTTTGAGCGGCGATATCTTCCAGCGGATCCAAACCGCTTAATTGTTGGGCTCCCTCGGCCACTAACGCGTAGTTATGGGTGGCATAGGTGCGGATATTGGCGCGGGCCCGGTAGGACTTAAAGGGAGAAGTTGTTCCCGGCAAGGCGGCCAACGGATTGGAAACAACATCGGCCATGATGACAAAACGGGCCCCTTCTTGGCGGGCTTTATCCACCACCGGGTTGGGGTTTTCGATGTTGTTTTGACTCAGGTTATCCCCGTTTACGAGAGCAAAAGATTGGTCTTTTAACGCACGGTAAATGGCTTGTTTGCATTCTTGGCGCAAAGATAAATCTTCGCCGACCGTTTCGCGGGAGGTAACCAAAATGTTCGTTTTTTTGGCAAACGCATCCGATTCGGATTGCTTGATAATATCCCCAATATCTTTTACAAGCACCATGGCTTTGATTTGGGTGTAAAATTCATCTCCTTTGCGGTACGACTTCTTAACAGCCGTGCGACGAATAAAACCGGCAGTTTTGGAGACGATTTTATCTTCCACCAGTTGGGCTTGATCCACGGTGGTGGCGGAGGAAATAAAGATGCCTGCCACTTTTTCTACGGCGGCTTTTTGGGCGGCTAAAATACCGTCTTTCTTCATTTGCTTTAGGTTGTTTTCATCGTAGGGGACTAACGATTCGGCCGTTACATACTCCCCTTCGCCTTTCGGGCCGATGCGTAAGGAACTGCAGGCAGACAAAGCCAAAGAGGCCGCTAAAAGAGATAAAACCAGTTTCTTCATTATTTACCCTCCGGGTCAATTCCGGCGGCTTTTAGGCGTTCGCGAGACAAGCGCATCACTACCGCACAACCGCCGTCTTGTAAGTATTCGGTGGAAATCAACTCCATTTGTTGCACGATTCCTTCGGAGGAAGACTCTATCGTGCTACCGGTGGAAAGTGCATCTACCACTTGCACATGGGCTTCCAAATGCGAACCGTAAAGCACTTCCGTGGCGCGTTGATACGCATGAGCGATGGCGGCTTCGCGGCTCATGATGCGGCGTTGCGAGTCGCTGGTGTGGGCCGGGTTGGCGGCTCCAAAACCGCGCACCCACAGGTAATCTCCCGTCAGTAAAGTATCATTAAAAGAAGGCGCAATTGCCCCGTCTTTTACCGCGGTTTTAAGCCCGCCCGCGCACGCGCACAGGCAACACACACAAGCACACAAAGCAAGCAGTTTTCTCATATACTACCTCAAGAGTTCCGAAATCACTTTTACATAGGTGCTGGGGGCTTTTACGTTTTCGTAATTGATAATACCGCAACGAATCAGCATGATTTCCAACATGTGCGTTAAAATATCGTAGAAGTTTTCACGCACGGACGGATCGCAAGCAGATTTTTGGGGCCCTAAAATAACAGCACCTTTCAATTTTTTATTATCGCACAAGTTAGCGATTTTGAAAGCGGAAGAGATAACATTTTCCGTTGCGTAAGAAGAACGAACCGCAATTTCAAACCCGCCGGGAACACCCAATTCTTTGGCGCGTTGTTCCAAAGCATATACCATCCAGTTCATCATGTGAGAACTGTTTTGCGGATAGAAGAAACCGATTCTTCCCCACTCTCCGTTTCCGGTAGTGGCTAAGGTGGTAATGGTTTCGGGCGATTGGTTCAACACTTCGCTGGTGGCATCTTCACCGGTGGTGGCCAAGAGTTTTTCAAAAATGTTGGCTTGAGAACGGTCATTTTCGTTCATATTGGCGAAGATTAAATTTTCCAATACTTTCAAGCGGCGGATGCTGCGGGTAACCGTGCCGAGCGTCATGTGCGGGCCGCTAAAGAAAGCGGTAATTTGGGCATCGTTCAAATCTACCCCGTTATCCAACAGCATTTTTTTGACGATTTTTAAGTGTGCCGCGCCTTTAGCCGGTTTTAATTCGCTAATCCAACCCGAATCTAACTTAAAGCGGAGGAGTTCTTCCAACTTGGCCAAACTTTCCGGCGGATATTTGGAAGTGATAACAATTTGCTTTTGTTCCTGGCGGAATTTGTTGAGCAAAGCGGAAATGTGGGCGCGGTTTTGTTCGTTAATGGCAATCAAGTGGATATCGTCGATTAACAATACTTTTACCGTATCCATGAATTTTTCGAATTTTTCGATGTTGCCTTCCATTACATAACGCTGAATCCCGCGGGAAAGACGGACACCGTTAGTCATGAAGATGTTTTCTTGTCCGTATTTTTTGGAGAAGGCATAGGCCATGGCATTTAGGAAGTGCGTTTTCCCTGTGCCGGTGGAACCGTGAAGCACGAGCGGATTGTACATTTTGCCGGGGGTTTCAATGACCGAAATGGCCGTAGCATGCGCAAAACGGTTTACCGACATTACCATATTTTCCAAGGTGTAAGTGGGCACGAGCGGCACTTCAAGCGGCCAGTTATGTTTTTTAAGTTCGGAAAGAGGGATTTCGATGGAGTGGTCGATGGTTTTGGTTTTTTCAATCGTAGTGTTAGCCGCCGCGGGTTCCGGTTGTGGCGTAGCAGGGGCCGGTTGAGCCGGGGTAGGAGGGAGCACCGGAGCAGGCGCGGGAGCGGGTGTACCGGGCGCGACCGGGCCGGCAGGCATAGCAGGAGTCGGCGGAACGGGTGCAGCAGGGGCCGGCGGTTGCGGCGTGGCAGGCGTTTCCGTCTTGCGTCTGATTCTAAAAGTAGTTTTTAATTCGTTGTTTTCTTCCATATCTTTTTCCCTCTGTATAACTGTTGAATTGTTTTGCGGTTGCTGCTCTTTTTTTCTTCCCACCAAGCGTAAAATTTTTTGTTTTCGTTTTGGGGGTGCGGCTTTTGTATCGGCGGCCGCAGGCGGCGGAGTGGAGGACGCGGTTTGAGGCGGGGCGGCAGGCTCCGCGGTAGGCCTTTCAACCTGTGCCTTCATCAGTTCCGTATTAAGAGTGGTTTCTAAATTGAAAGTTTTATCCAGCGAATCTGTTTTTTGCCCTTGAACGGTGTTCAACAATACTTCTTCCGGGCAATCGCTGATGAGTTGGCCTTCCGTATGCGCCGTAGCCGTTTCCGTCGGTTGAGACACAGGGGGTTCTTGGGCCTGCACGGCCAAAGGCTCGCTCTGTTCTGCTTCCGGTTCTTCCTCAGGCATTGCGTAAGAACGGGCATACTGCATTTGCATACCGGTATTGAGAGTCGTTTCCAAATTAAAAGTTTTATCCAAAGATTCTTCGTCCATACCGTCTTTAACGGGCGGTACGGTATTCAAAATTTCTTCTTCGTTGGGCAACTCCCTGGCGGATACAATTTTGCAATTTTCTTGCGAGAAAACAGTTTTTTGTGCCGCTTGGATAATCTCCTGTTCTTGGGGAGAGGTCGGCAACGGTACCGGAATTTTCCACCGCAAAGTGGCTTCCGCCACATCGGGGATTTCTTCCACTTTGGAACTTAAAGTAAAAGTTCCTTGGGTTGCAGTCATGGTATTGGCTAAATTTTCTTCTTTTTGATCTTCTTTTTCCGTTTGTTCCACGGGGCGAGCCTGAACGCGCAGTTCAATCGATTCGCCCGCATCTTTGCCCTTGTTCGGATCCGGTTTAGGGGCGGGCTTTTCTGCGGGAACTTCCGGCGCTTTGGGAGCGGCGGGTTCTTTGGTTGCGGAAGCGGACGGGGCGGCAGGCGCTTGAGGCGTCGGCTGCTGGGCATGTTCCACAAAGCCTAAATCTTTTTGAGCCAAGCGATCCGTTACGTCTTTTAAGTCGTCTAAATCGATAATACAAGTTTGATCTTTGATTTTCTGTTCAAAGACATTAAAAGAATCTTCTAAATGGGGTTTCCCGTCGGCGAGGACATCGATTTTTTGTTCGCGTTGAATTTGGGAATTTTTAACGAGTTTTTGATTTTCCAAATCTAAAAACATATCGTATTTTGTTTCCGCACCGAAAATATCATCTAAAGGCATTTGTCCGAGTAAGGTGCCTTCCATATCCTTGATAAGCATATCCTTATCGTTGATGGTAATTTCGTTGGAATTTTCCTTGGTGTTTAAGGAAGGGGTTTGCACGGTTTGGTGTTCTAATCCCATTTCGGCGGAGCCTTCCGGCGCAGAAACCTGTTGAGATTGCAAATCTTCCACGGGAGCCGGCGGTTGCGGCGCATCCTGCGGGGTGCGGAAAAAACTTTCGGAGGGGTCTAAAGTCATAAAAGTAGGGAAATTTTTATCTTCTTTGGTTACTTCGTTATTAAAAAGAGGGTCACCCAAAATTCCGCCCGGTACGAATTGGTTTACTTTGTTGGTTTGTTCCACCCCTTCGCGTACAGCGGTGCGAATTTTTTCCAGGGTGTCTTCGTCCAGGTCTGCAGGCAGTTCAAACGCATACACATAAGGCGCTACCGCCGGAGTGGGGGGGTGCACATAGCCTTGTAATTTTTTGGCAATTAAACGGGCATCATGCTCCGTCCCGTCCGTAACGAGCGTGTAACAAAGAGAACCCGCTTGCTGGTCCAGGCGGGAGATAATATCCCAGTTGTTAATCATTTTCCCTCTACAATTTTTACGCCGCTGCTGGCGCCGATACGGGTAGCCCCTGCGGCTACCATGGCATCAAAATCTTCCCGCGAACGCACTCCGCCGGAGGCTTTTACCTGCATTTCGGCCGGAATAGATTTTTTCATTAAAGCCACATCGGGTGCGGTCGCTCCGCCGCCGGTAAAGCCGGTGGAGGTTTTTACAAAGTCCGCCTTGGCCTCTGCGGAAAGTTCGCAGGCTTTTACTTTTTCTTCTTCCGTCAGTTGGGAAGTTTCGATAATCACTTTTAAGATGAACCCTTCGCACGCGGCACGCACGGCTTTAATGTCGTTCAAAACGGTGTCGTAATCTTTGCTTTTTAAGGCGCCGAGGTTGATGACCATGTCAATCTCTTCGGCGCCGTTTTTCAAAGCGTCTTGGGTTTCGTATGCTTTTACCGCGGAGGTATTGGCCCCCAACGGAAAACCGATGACCGTACATACTTTTACATCTGTTCCTTGCAAGAGTTCCTTGGCGTAAGATACCCAATACGGGTTTACGCACACACTGCAAAAGCCGTATTCGCGGGCTTCTTGGCAGATTTTGGCAACATCTTCTTTGGAAGCAACGGGTTTTAAGATAGTATGGTCGATCAGTTTGGCTAAGTTCATACGAAACCTCTTTTTAGTTAAAGTTGATGATGCGGGCAAATTTATCCGCAATTAAGGACTGACCGCCCACCAAGGCGCCGTCCACATCGGGTTTGGCCATGATTTCATCTACATTGGAATCTTTCACGCTGCCGCCGTACAAAATGCGGGTGGCTTCGGCATAAGCGGCGGAATAGGCTTTGGCCAAGTAAGCGCGGATAGTGGCGTGTACTTCTTGGGCTTGTTCGGGCGTGGCGGTTTTGCCGGTACCGATGGCCCAGACGGGTTCGTAAGCAATTACGAGGCCGGCCAATTGTTCTTCGGTAAAATCTTTCAAGCCGTTTTTGAGTTGGTTTTCAATAACTTCCAAGGTTTTGTTGGCTTCGCGTTCTTCCAAGGTTTCGCCTACGCAGAAGATTACTTTAATGCCATGGCGCAAAGCGGCGGCTACTTTTTTGTTCAAAATTTCATCGGTATCACCGAAAACGCTTCTGCGTTCGCTGTGGCCGATTAAGGTGTGGGTGGCGCCGGCATCTTTGGCTTGTACGGGGGAAACGGCGCTGGTGAAAGCACCTTTGTCTTCCCAGTGGACATCTTGAGCGGATACTTGGATATCGGAGCCTTTGGCGAGTTCGGCCACTTTGGCTAAAGAAGTGTAAGACGGGGCAACAATAATTTCTACATTGTTTTTATTGCCGGCTTTGGTTAAAGCAGTAATCAAGGCTTCGGATTCGGCCAAGGTGTTGTGCATTTTCCAGTTTCCGGCGATAATGGGGGTTCTGTTGGTCATAGATAAATTCCTCTTTATAAAAAGTGATATAGTGGCACGGCCTCGCGTTCGGGCGAGACTCTTCCTATTAAATACTATCATATAGAAAGCGAATTGAAAAGATGTTTTTAATTGTTTTTTGAGAGACCCCTTTTGCCGATGTGCAGAACACAACTTACATTGGGAAAAAAGGGTAAAAATTATCCATACCCAAACCTGACAGACTGCTCTGTTTTTTAGGAAGATTTAATATTCTTTGTTTGTGGCGGTGTTAACTCCACCATTTACCTGTTTATCAAATGCGCCTTGGGGCGACTACTTTTTATTTTTTTGGGGGCCGTAAAAGAAGGGGTTTCTCGCCCAAGGCTTGACCCGTTTTTTTTTCTTACAATAGTGCTAATCGGCAGGCAGGAAGAATTGTAGTATTGTTTGTTTGCCGTAAATCTGTTTATAAGAGGTTTTGTATGAAAAAGGGTTTTACTTTGATAGAACTTTTGGTCGTAGTGTTAATCATCGGTATCTTGTCGGCGGTGGCGTTACCTCAATACGAAAAAGCCGTTTGGAAAAGCCGTGCTTCTACCATGCTTCCCAATGTGAAGGCTTTGGCAAACGCGCAGGAGTTATATTATTTAGCGAACGGCACTTATGCTACGGCCTATGATCAGTTAGATATTTCTTTTGACAGTTTGCCCTATACAACTAGTAGTGACGGTCGTTTAACCGCGGCTTCCGGAAATGCTACTCGTGCAAACAAAGATTATAAATTGGTTATAAATTCTGTGCCTGCTAGATTTTTTCATAGCACGGCGATTTTTACTACAGGTCCTTATAACGGAGGTGGCTTGCTGATTCCACATGTAGTTTATAATTTAAGCGTGGAAAAAGGGGCTTTGTATTGCTTTGAATATGATGTGGTAAAAGATAAATTCTGTAAGCCTTTTTACGGGGGTATAAGTGTTGGGAAAGCCAACGAAATTACTTATTATAAAATTCCTTAGTATTATAACAATAAAACACCCCGCAGATAAGTCTGCGGGGTGTTTTTTCAAACTAACAAATTTTTATCTACACTGCCAACAAACAAAGGTGGTGTTTATCTGCCAAGGTAATTACTTCTTCCAAATCTAAAACTAAAGTTTTTTCGGCCTCAAAAGCCAGTACCGAAAAGCCGGCCTTCACCACGGTTTCTACGGTGCCTTTTCCCAGAACGGGTAAGTCGTAGCGAAAATCTTGGTTGGGGCGGGCCACCTTTACTACGGCTACGGCGGAGTGTTTTTCGGCCCCTTCGCGGTAGAGTTCCCCGGCGCGTAAAATACAGCGGTCGGTTCCTTCCATGCCTTCTACGGCTATCACGGCGTTTTGCCCTACCACACAGGTAAGGCCGATATCCATGGCGGCAATTTGTTTAGCCGTTTGATAGCCGAAGTCCACCACTTTTTGTTCTTCTTCGGTGGGTTTGCGTTTGGATAAAACGCCTTTGGCGGGCATAAAATCTTCCAAAAACAGAGCGGAACTGGTAAATTCTATTCCGTCTTTTTTGAACTCGTCCATCACACGCGAAAGCAAGTTTTTGGTTTGCATATTTTTTAAGGAAGCCAAAAATTTTGCTCCGCGCAAGTCCGGCATGAGGTTAGAGAAGATATTGGTGTGCTTTACGCGCCCGGCCATTACAATTTGCGTAACGCCGTTGTTTTTGAAGAAGGAAATGGCTGCGCCCAGTTGCCCCAATCTTAAGGATTGGAACACTGTGGCGCAGTGTTTGAAATCTTCTTCTTTGGCATTTCCTTTGGCTCCGGCGACAAAAACCTCATACCCCTTTTCCATGGCTTTTTGAGCAATGTAAACGGGCATTTTCCCTTCGCCGGCAATGATGCCAATTTTATTCTTCGTCATCGGTTTCGCTTGCTTTGCGTTTGGCCGCCGTAATACCGCGTTTGGTGGCTTTGCAGAAGTCAATCATATGTTGAACTTCGGCGCACGGGTTGGTGGCTTCCAATTCCGCAATGGCTTCTTGTAAGGTTTTATTGGTTCTAAATAGTGCTTTGTACGCGCGGCGGATAGCCATAATGGTTTCGCGGGCAAGGCCGGCGCGGCGTAAACCCACTACATTGAGGCCGATTAACTTGGCGCGGCCGCCTTGGGCAATACAGTAGGGGGGAATATCCAACGGGGCCATGGTGCCACCGGAAATCATGGCCATGGTGCCGATGCGGGAGAATTGGTGCACGCCCACCATGCCGGAAATAACGGCACGGTCTTCAATAATTACATGCCCGGCAATACCGGTGCTGTTGGCGATAATGATGTTGTTGCCCAATTGGCAGTCGTGTGCGATGTGCGAGTTGGCCATCAAAAGGCAGTTGTTGCCGATTGTGGTGGGTACATCTACAAAAGTGGAGCGGTGAATCGTTACGCATTCGCGGATTTGGTTGCCGTTGCCCATCACTACGCGGGTGGGTTCGTCGCGGTAGGACAAATCTTGCGGTTTTACGCCGATAAACGAACTGGCAATTAAGTGGTTGTTATCGCCCATAGTGGTGTTTTCAATGACGCAGAACGGGCCGATTTTATTGTTTTTGCCGATTTGTACATCGGCCCCGATAACCGTGTAAGGGCCTACTTCGGTAGAGGGGTCAATTTTAGCAGAAGGATCGATGATAGCGGTAGGGTGAATTTTAGTCATGGTTACGGGCTCCTAAGATAAAGTTTAGAGTGGCCTGCGCACACAGTTTTCCGTTTACATAGGCCTCGGCATAGATTTTAGAGATTTTACCTAAACGCAAAACCTCAATGGGCATTTCAAGCAAATCCCCGGGGCGTACAATTCCGCGGAATTTGGCGTCGTCGATGCTTAAGAAAAGCGGCAAACTGTTTTCGTCCGCCACTACATGCATCAAGGCTCCGCCAAAGGCTTGCGACATGCTTTCAACTACTAAAACTCCGGGCATTACAGGGCTGCCGGGAAAGTGCCCTTGAAAGTAATACTCCTCGCCGTTTACATGGCGAATACCCAGGTATTTTTTACCGGATTCCAACACGCGCACTTCATCAATCAGCAGGAACGGCTCGCGGTGGGGAATATTTCTTTTAATTTCTTCTTGATTGTACGTTTCCAAAACGGGAAGCGTCAAAAAATCTTTCAAACTGCTTGCTTTTGCGCTCATTTATCCTCCGAGTTGGCTAAGAGTATCTTAGCAAAAATAACATTGTGTTTGTGTCCGCCGCAGGCGCAGGTAATTTTGAGCGGGGGTAATTTCCGTCCGGTGAGGCTTAAATCTCCCACTAAATCTAAAATTTTATGGCGTACCATTTCATCGGCATAACGAAGTTCGTTTAAGAATTTTTCTTTTCCGATGATGACGGCATTTTCCAAGGAGCCCCCTTTCGCAAGGCCGTGGGCTTTCAAAAAGGCAAGTTCTTCTTCAAAACCGAAAGTGCGCGCGCGGGCAATTTGCTCGATGTAATTTTCGGTGGAAAATTCCAAGGTAAATTCCTGGCGGGCCACTAAAGGGTGTTTGTGCAAATACAGAAAAGAGAAAGTCAACTTATCTGCCGGTTCGGCTTCGTAAGAAATGTTACCGCTGGTGTAAGTAATTTTGTTTTTGATAACAAGCGGTTTTTGCTCTTCACCCAGTTCCGTGATGCCGGCTTTTTGCAAGGTTTCGATGTAGATATCGGTTGCGCCGTCCGTAATGGGCGGTTCGGGGCCGTCCATTTCCACGGCAACATCCGTAATGCCCAAAGCATGCAGGGCAGACAAAGCATGTTCCACCGTCCACACTTCGGCGGTTTCGTTTTTCAGGTTGGTTCCGCGCAGGGTAGAACCTACATTGTCCACATGGGCCACAATCGGCAAAGCGTGGGGAAGATCCGTGCGAAGAAAGGTAATTCCGTTTTGGGCAGGTTTGAAGGTCATGGTGGCCGGAACCCCGGTGTGCAGACCGATGCCTTTTACAACGGCAGTAGAGGAAAGTGTTTTTCTCATAATTAGCGTCCCATTAGTTTTTTAATTTTACCGAAGAAGGAAAGTTTTTTCGTTTCTTCCAGTTGTTTTTTGAAATTCTTAAATTCTTTGTGCATTTCGGGCAGTTTGCGCAAAATGGCTAATTGCTTGAAGGCTTCTTTTTGCGGCATGGCCGGATAGCCGAAATAGGTTTGCCCGGCAGGAATAGAACTGATAACCCCCGATTGGGCCCCCACTTGCACACGGTCGCCTATTTTCATGTGTCCGGCTAAACCCACTTGACCGGCCAAAATAACGCCGTGGCCGATATCGGTGGTGCCGGCAATACCTACTTGCGCGCAGAAAATATCACTCATGCCGGTGCGGACATTGTGCCCCACTTGCACAAGGTTGTCGATTTTGGTGTTATCGCCAATAATCGTGCTGGCAATTTTGGCACGGTCGATACAGGTGTTAGATTGGATTTCCACATCGTTGCCGATTACCACATTGCCGATTTGCGGGATTTTTTGGTGGCGGCCTTCATGGAAGGTGAAGCCAAACCCGTCGGAGCCGATTTTAGCCCCGGCTTGCAAAATGACATAATCTTTTAAGATGCAGTCTTCCCGAATAACCACTTGCGGGTAAATGTAGCAGTTTTTACCGATGGTAACATCTTTGCCGATGTAGCATTGGGGAAAAATGACGGTATTGTCCCCTACGGTTACGCCGTCTTCAATGACGGTGTAGGCGCCCACGGATACATTTTCGCCGAGTTTGGCTTTTTCGCTGATGACGGCAGTGGGGTGAATACCGGTGGTATGTTTTTGGCGGGCGGCATCAACATATTTCATCAAAAGAACAAAGGCCCACTCCGGGTTTTTGGCGTATAAAAGGGCCCCTTCAAAAGGAATTTCCTTTCCTTTGGCATCTTCGGGCAAGATAAGGGCCGCAGCTTTGAAATCTTTGGGAAGATTTATTTTTTCAAGAGAGGTAAGATAGCAGATTCCGCCTTCGTGCGCTTCGTCCAAAGCGCAAAGTTGGGTGATAGCGGTTTGCGGGTGGGTGCCTACTTCGGCCCCGGTGATTTTGGCAACTTCGGTTACGGTCAAGTTTAGCATAAGCGTCCTCTATTTGCCGCGTTTGCGGTATTTTTTAGATTTTTTAAGCCGGTTGATAAAGTCCTTCGTTACATTTACCGGTTTTTCGCCGTATAATACTTCATCTTTGCGCACCAACGCACCGATGTTTCTTTTTTGGGCGAAAGATTTTAATTCTGTATAAATATCTTTCAAAATGGCATCGACTTCTTTTTTTTCTAAAGTCAAAATTTCTTCGCGGGTGTTATATTTATAATTATCAATAAATAAACTGCGCTCTGCAATCACTTTTTTGTTGGCCGCTATTCTGGAAGTTAAGTCTTCCCGTCTGGCAGGGGTGTTTAAGGGACTCGTGGAAAGAGGTTCCGAACCGGCAAAAGTCAGGCGGTTTAACAAGTTTCCCATAAGCAGAGAATCGGCATTTTCTTTGATTTGCGGTTGCAGGCGTACGGGTTCTACCACGATGCGCTCGTAATAGGGTTTCAGTTCTCTTAATTGGGCGGAAAGCAGTTCGTTCTCTTGGGTTAAGAGGTCTATTAACTGGCGCGCCCCTTGCACTTCTTCTTCTTTGGCTAAAATTTTTAACCGAATTTGTTCTTTCACGGCTACCGTGCGCGGGTGTTGGTTGAAGGCTTCGTCTATATCCACATACGCCACCGTTAAGCATTTTAATTTTTCCACAGGCGTATTTTCTTCTTCATCTTCCTCTTCCGTTTCTTCCTCGGCAGGTTCCGTTTTTGGTGTTGGCGGCGCGGCTTGTGCGGCCAAAATGGCAGCCACGGCAGCCTCTTCTTCTTTGGACAAAACCCCCACATCAGCTGTTTCCTGTGTCCAAGCGAAACTTGCTAAAAAGAGTGTTAAAAGAAGAAGGCCTGTTTTTTTCATGTAATTCCTAAATCATATTGGACATATTGAAATAGAAGTGGGAACGGTCTTCTCCGCCCTTATGGTTTAAGCCGTAACCCCAGTCAATACGAATTGGCAAGGACGGTGTGGTAAAGCGTAAGCCTACCCCGACGCCGGCCTTAAACTGATTTTCGTTCGGGCCGAGAGAAAAGTCTAAATCATTAAATTCGTTCCAAGAGTTCCCGACATCGAAGAAGAAGGCAAACTGGGCCATGTTGCGCCGTCCTTCGCGTGCTAACGGAAAGCGGAGCTCCGCGTTTAACACATAGTACATATCCCCGCCGTATTCCGGCCCGATTTCTCCCGCTCTTTCGTATCCGCGGACGGTGTCTGCTCCGCCCAGGAAAAATTTTTCATAAGGGGGAACTTCTTTGGTGCGCCCGTAAGGTTGCACGGAACCGAATTTATTGGAGAGAACGAAAACAATGGGGTAATTCCCGCCCACGTTCCAAACCGTATGATTGAATACGGAGCGTGCGTTGAAGTACCATAAGTCCAAATCTCCGCCGATCGGCCCGCCGGCCAGAGCAAGCCCGATGGAGTTGCGCCAACCGCGGGTAGGATCCCAAATGTTATCGCGCGTATCTACGGCAAAGTCCGTGCTGATGGTGGACATATTCGTATCGCCTTTTGCGATACACTCACCGGACGGTTTCGTGCCATCGCATTGATAGCGTTCGTCGATATCGTAAATGTCGATATTTTCAAACGAGTAGCCCAAAGACAGTTGGTAAATATCGTCCTTAAAACGCGGGCCCACTTTTACGCGTCCGCCTACGCGTCTTTCCGTGTAGGCTTGGTTTTCGGTCGCAAAAGAACGGTAACGGCGAGTGTTAAATAAATCTAATCCCAAGGAAGTGGGTTTATCGTAAATCCACGGGGTGGACCAACTGACGGTATAATCCAAAATTTCTTCCCCGAATAAGGTGCGTAAAGCCAAGCGTTGGGCGCGGCCAAATAAGTTCATGTGGTTAATGGAAAGTTCCCCATAAAGTCCGTCCATAGAACTCATGGCAAGGCCTGCCGTAAACATACCCGGGCGGCCCTCCACCACATTAAAGCCCAAGTCCACTTTTTGCGGGTCGGCGGTAGGTTGAAGGTCTATTTGTACATCGTTGATAAAACCCAAATTTAAGATTTTGGTCTGGCTGCGTTTGATTTTTTCATTATCGTACAAATCGCCGGGCTTAATGGAAAGTTCGCGCGTAAAGACATGCTTTTTGGTGTTTTCGTACCCGGTTACATCAACATGGTCAATGTAGAAAATATGCCCTTCGGCAATATCGAAATTGACATTTAATTGGCCGTTTTCGACAGTGGTTTCCGGGTTGACGCGCACTTGCAAATAGCCTTTGTTGGCGTATTGTTCTTGAATAGCCACAATGGTGTCGTCAAAATCTTTTTGATTGTAGAGTTTTCCTTCGCGGAAGAATACCTGCTGGTTGAGTTCTTCGGGGGTGAAAACATTGTTCCCGGCAAAATTAACCGTACCGAAATTCACCTTTTCTCCTTCGGTAACATCGTAAGAAATGGTTACTTCGGTTTTATCGTTATTGATATCTATTTGAGGAGCCGCCAGGTTAAAATTGGCATAACCTTTGTTGCGTCCGTAAAGAATCATTTTGATGTAATCGCGTTGTAAATTTTGCGGTTTGAACACTTTTCCGGGGCGGTTGGAGGCTTTTTTCAAAATTTTTTCGGCCGGGATTTCGGCCAAGCCGTTTAAGTTGACGGTTTGCACGCGAACCCGTTCGCCTTCGTTAATGATAAGTTTTACATCTACCGTTCCCAGTTTTTCGTTAGGGGTAAGTTCGTAGGAAATATCTGTATTTACATAGCCTTTTTCGGCGTATTTGGCTTTGATACGATCCAAGTCGCCCTGCAGTTTGGCTTCGTTGAAGGGATCTTTGATTTTAAGCGTCATGGCTTGGGTAATAGCGCCTTTGCCCAAGTGTTTTCGTCCTTCGTAGGTCAAACGGTCGAAAATCGGTTTTTCCCGAACAATGTAGGTAATGCGGTGGCAGGGGTGGAGTTCGCCTGTGCCGTCTTTTTCTTTGCGGGTTCCCGGTATGGGGGAAATGTCTATTTCCACGCTGTCAAAATTTCCCAGCGCGGATATTTCGTGTACATCTTCGGCCACTTGAAAACGGTCGTAGAGTTCGCCTTTTTTGGCAGTGGCCGCTTTGGTAACCGTTTTGGGGCGGATATTCTTTAACCCTTCGGTGGAAATGTTACAAATCATCCACGGGCCGTTGGGATCCATCTGTGCTTGCGCGTGCTCGTCCGCGCGCGCGTACGAAACGGCCGTCAGTATAAGTAATGCCCACAGGGCGGTATGCTTAAAAAATGTAATAACCCCCTCCTTCAACAAAAAAGCCCGCACTACAGGTGTAAGCGCGGGCTGGTTCGTCCAAAAAAACTGACTTATTTGGTAGGTCTTGTCGCCAAACCGCTTTTGATGCAGTTAGTGCAGACGTACGCCGTTTGGGTTTTGCCGTCGAGCACTACTTTTTGTTTTTGCAAATTCGGTTTGAAAGTTCTTTTCGTTCTCAAGTTAGAGTGGCTGTAAGAACCGCCGGACACGGGGGCTTTGCCACACACTGCACATTTATACGCCATAGTTTCCTTCCTTGTAACTGAAATAAATTTGGTCTTTATATTTTAGTAAAAAATTGCGGGTCTGGCAAGTTTTATGCCTCTTTGGGCGGGAAAAACTTGCTGGCCAAAATGGAAATGGCCAAGATGCCTACAATCACTCCTAAAGATGCCACCACCGGTATTTTGAAGTGGTGGGAAATAATCATTTTTACACCTACGAAAAGCAAAATAACGGAAATACCGTATTTAAGGTACGGAAATCTCCCTGCCATGCCGGAAAGCAAAAAGTACAACGAGCGCAAGCCGATAATGGCAAAAATGTTGGAAGAATAAACGAGGAAGGTATCCTGGGTAATGGAAAGCACGGCCGGGATAGAATCTACCGCAAAAATAAGGTCGGACATTTCAATCACTAACACCGCCGCAAAGAGGGGGGTGGCATAGCGTTTGGCATTTTCCAACACAAAAAAGTTATCGCCGTGATAGTCGGTTTTAATCGGCATAAATTTTTTGAGAATTTTAAGCGCGGCAGAGTTTTCGGGGTCAAACTTTTCGTCTTCCTTTTGGAAAAGCATTTTGCCTGCAGTAAATACGAGTAACGCACCGAAAACATAAATTGTCCACGCAAACATGGAAATCAGTTTTACACCCAGGAAAATGAAGATAAAGCGCAAGATAACCGCACCCAAAATACCCCAAATAAGGGCTTTGGGTTGCAGGTGGTTGGGGATAGCAAAGGCACCGAAAATCATAATAAACACGAACATATTGTCGATAGACAACGAGTATTCAAGCACATACCCCGTGTAAAATTCCAGCGCGTGACGCGGGCCTTCGGTCAGCCAAATGGCCCCGCCAAACAGTAACGCGAGCGAAATCCATGCGGCTACCATCACGCCGGCTTCCTTCATGCTTACTTTGCCGTGATGTTTGTTCATAACGGCCAAATCGATAAATAACGCCACCAGTACGATTACCCAAAAAGCAATCCACATAGCAACGGAGGTTGTAGCAGAAACAGGTTCCATGAATACTCCTAGTGTGTAATTAAGATATAAATATTATAGCAATTTGCAGGTTTGCAGATAGAGAAAAAAGCGACAAAAAAGCCGAGGATGGGAGTCGAACCCACAACCTACGGTTTACAAAACCGTTGCTCTGCCAGTTGAGCTACCTCGGCGAAAAACTTTCATATATTCTAGCATTTTTGCGTTATTTCTCCAAGTTGTCATTATGCTACAATACAAGAATAGGAGGAATTATGAAAAAAATCTCTCTTTTCTTTCTTATTTTTATGTTAATGGCTTTACCGGGGGCAGCCACTTTATGTGATATTTCTGCCGAGGAGCCGATCCGCCTTATGGAGGCGGAAATGAAACGCGGTTTTAAGACCTATAAAAAGCAAAAGCCGTCCATTTATTATTTATCCTACTCCTACCACGAACTTCTGTTGCGTAATTTGTGGGTGTATGCGGGAGGCGTAGCAAGCAAAAGCGAACAAGAAAGGCACGCCCTCAGTGTGCTTGCCCGAGCCGGAAGCACTAAAATGGATAATTCCCGCTACTTAAAAGGAGAAGCGAAAAAGGAGTATGTGGCGTTTGCAAATATGCCCTTTGGGGAAAAGCCTTTTTCCATCGTTTTGTGGGGGGCTACGGAACGTGCAATCAAGTCGGCGCAAGAGGGCCTGAGTCAGGTTCAAAGTAATAATCAGGTGGCTTCCAAACGGGCTGACGATTCTCCTGATTTTGTCATGCCTCCCGTTTCTGTTTATTGCAGAAATGAAGAATATACCCCCATAGATATGCAAAAAATAGAGGATTTGTTAAAAGAAGCCTCTTTGGCTGTCCTCGGGAACAAAATAGTACTGGGTTCTTCTTTTGTTTTTTCTCAAAAACAAGGACATACATACTTCCTTGATTCCAACGGAACCAAGTTAAAAACTCCCGTCAATTTGGGCCGTATTTCCTACGAAGTGTGGGGGAAAAAAGCGGACGGAGCCTATATTGAAAGGGGCAATTCCTACGATATCATTTCTCCCGAAAGTGTTCCGTCCCTTGAAACTTTAGTGGCAGATGTAAAAAAATCGTTGGCGGAACTGGAGGCCCTGTTTCACGCTCCGGATGCCGAACCTCTTACGGCTCCGGCTATTTTGAAAAACAAGGCTATGGGTGTTTTCGTGCACGAAATTTTGGGGCACCGTGTGGAAGGACACCGCCAGAAAATAGACTCTTTCGGCAAAACTTTTACCGATAAGTTGGGGCAACAAATTATGCCTTCGTTTTTAAGCATTGTGGACGACCCCACCATGGCTTATTTTAAGAATATCCCGTTGCGCGGTTTTTATGAGTACGATGACGAAGGCGTAAAGGCGCAACCCGTTACGATTGTTGAAAACGGTGTGCTTAAAAACTTTTTGATGAACGCCAGCCCGATTAAGGGTTTCCCGGTTTCTAACGGCCACGGCAGAGCTTCTCTCGGAAATAGCCCGGTGGCTCGCATGGGGGTAACCCGTCTTGTGTCTTCTCAAAGTGTTTCGTATGAAGAACTGGAAAAAATGTTGATTGAAGAAATCAAAAAACAAGGCAAGCCGTATGGTTTTATTATTGAAGATTTATCCGGCGGATTTACCCAAACCGATTCTTTTGCTCCGCAAACATTTAAGTTGGAACCGACTTTAGTTTACCGTGTTTATCCGGACGGTAAAAAAGAATTTGTCCGCGGGGCAGATTTAGTAGGTACGCCGCTGGTAAGTTTCAGCAAAATATTAGCCACTGCCGATGACGACGATGTCTTTAACGGAAATTGCGGGGCAGAGTCCGGTTGGGTGCCGGTGTCTGCCATTGCCCCCAGTGTGCTATTGGAGTCCATAGAGGTGGAAAAAACGGCGAAAAGCAGCAGCAAGCCTCCGCAACTGCCGTCCCCGTTTTCGCTGCCTGAAAGGGGGAACAAATGAAGAAAATTCTTTTTATTTTGATTAGTCTTGTAAACATTTCCGCTTTAGAGGCGGTTGCTTTGCCGGACAATGTGTATTTTCGTGCCATGAAGGACGAAATGGATCGTACCATGAAGGAATACCGGATAGAAAAAGGCCCGGAACTTTTTTACATGGCATATAATCTAAAACTTTACCAAAGAGTAAAAGCGGGGGGCCTTTTCGGGAAGAGAGTCTCTTTTAATCAAAGTGAAGAATTGCAAGTCGCGGCCCAGTCTAATGTGGGAAGTTACAAAAATGATTCCCTGGGGTTTTTCTCGGACGATAGTATGTACGGGGAGGTATTTCCTTCTCCGCGAAACTATGAGGGGATTCGGCAGAATTTGTGGCGTGTGTCGGATAGCGAAATTCTTAAACAACAGAAGAATTATGAGGAAAAACAAGCATACAAAAAGCAAAAACAGATTAAACAGGATAACTTTTATGATTTTGCTCCCGTGAAATCGAGTTCTTACGTGGAGGAACTAAAAGAATTTACGCCTCCTTCTCGAGCGTACTTGGAAAACCTGGTGGAAAAACTGTCTGCCCGAGGAAAAGACTATTCGTTTATAGAACATTTTGAAGCCTCTGTTTTGGTTTCCAACACCACTCATTTTTTCTTAAATTCAGAGGGCAGTTTCAGTCAATACAGCACCCCGGAAGTTATGATAGTGTTTCTAGGGAAAGTCCGCCATGAAAAAGGATATGTGTTTCAGCGCCAAGAAAGAATCTCTTTTTCCGCTTTAACACCGGAACGCGAACCTTTATTAGAACAAAAAGCCGATGAATTTTTACAAAAATTATTGGTTTTTCATAAAGCTCCTATGGCGGATGCTTATATCGGCCCCGTATTATTTAAGCCGGCGGTTGCGGGTTCTCTGATTGCATCGGGGCTGGATTTGTCAAACATTACTCCCTTTTTTAACAGTCAGCACGACACAGACCCTTCGGCCAGCCCGTTGCGTGATAAAGTAGGTATGCGGATTATGTCTCCCGGAATCAATGTTTATGACCGCCCGCTTTTGCGGGAATATAAGGGGAAGCCGGCAATCTTTTCCCCGATGGACGATGAGGGAGTTTTGGCACAAGAGTTATTATTGGTTAGTAAAGGAAAGTTAAAAAATCTGCCGCTTTCCCGTCGTTCCGGTAAAAGAGGAAAAAGCAACGGACATGGTTTTGGGTTTTTGCGTCAGCCGCGCGAAGATACTACTACCCTGGTTATAGAGCCGGAAAATCCTCTTTCCCAGAAAGAATTGGAAGAGAAATTATTGACGCTTTGCCGCGAACAGGAACAGGAATACTGCTATATTGCCCATGACGGTAGCTTTTTTGAGCGCATTGATATGAAATCCGGCGCGCGGGAGTTTGTTTTAGGGCTAAATATGAAATATTCAGCCACGCGGGCGTTACGGGATATTTTGGCTGCGGGTGATGATTTTGACTTAAAAAACGGAAGCGTCGTTCCTTCCTTGCTGGTAGATGAAGTGGAACTGGAGCCTAAAGAGATGATTCCCGAACGGAAACCGCTTATCCCTCGCCCTTAATAAGGCTTATATTTACAACCCCCCCGCGAGAGGTTTTCTCCTGCGGGGGGTTTTATGTGGCGTAAAAATGTTGTTAAAAGTTATTTTCTAACAGTTTTGCGGCTACTTTGCCGGTAAAGGAGTAGGGGTCGTCATGGGAAAGTTTTTCCAACTGTTGGCGTGCGGAAACAGTTTTGCCCAACCGATATTCATTAAGGGCTTTGATAAAAAGGGCGAGCGGGTCTTCCGGTTCTGCGGTTAAGATATATTGAACGGTTTGCAGGGAAGCCTCGTAAGATTTTTCCTGATAGAGCCACAGGGCTTTTTGTGCCAATAAATCCTTACGCTCAGGGGCCAATACCAAGGCTGTGTTCAAGTCCTTAAGGGCTTCCTGTGTTTGGGAAAGGCCGTAACGGGCTTTGGCACTTAGGAGCCAAAAGTCCGGGTTTTCGGGTTCCTGGTTTAAGGCCAAAGTAATGTTTTGGAAGGCTTTAGAAAACTCGCGTTGTTTTAAGAAGGTGTTTGCGTAGCGCGCCCGATAAATGGGGGTTGCGTTGGGCTCTTGTTCAAAAAAGCGGTCGTACAGAACGCGGGCTTTGGAGTAAAAACCTTGTGCGGCATAGTTATCGGCTTGGCCGGAAAGGGCCGCCAAGTTGTTCGGTTCCTCTTTCAATACTTGCCCGTATAGTTCCATAGAACGGTCTGACAGGCCGGTGCGTTGATATAGTTGGGCAGCTGCCAGTAATAACGGTATATTATCCGGGTGGAACTCCAAGGCTTCCAAATAGACTTCCAATGCTTTTTCCGGGTTGTCTAAATGTTCGTAACTAAGCCCCAACAAGCGGTAAGCGCGCACTTCGCGTCGTTTCACATTTTTTGTTTTATAAATGTACTCGGTCAGTTCTACCACGGCTTGCTCATATCTTCCTTCGTTAAAACAATCGCGCGCCCGTGTGTATTCTTGGCGGTCTCCCACCGGGGCCAAACCCAAAAAGCCGGCCCGGCAAGCGCCTAAAAGAAGGCTTAATAAACAAATAAAAAATACTTTACGGTTTAAGTACATAAGGCAACGCAAAGAGCAGGAGATCTTCCTGCAGTTTCTCCAATTTGTGGTGAGTTTCCAACATGCCTACTTCTCCGGCTTTGTGGAGTTTGTCCATTTCCAAAGTTCCGATATCCAAAACCCTGCTATTGAGTACAAAGTTGGCTTTTTGGGCAGATTCTTCAATCATGGCTGCCCCGCGTACATCTCCTACGCGCAGTAAGTAGGCCGCTACACTTTGGGGGGTTTTGGAAAAAAAGTCCGGCGGGGTAATGGACGCTAAAATATAGTCTGCCCCCATAGATTTTACAGATTCTACCGGCAGATAATCTACCACGGCTCCGTCCACAAGCGCACGGTGGCGGTATTCGACGGGTTCAAATACCCCCGGCAAGTTCATGCTGGCCCGTACGGCAATGGCAAGCGGGCCCGAATCAAACACTACCCGTTCCCCGGTTTTAATGTCCATGGCGGCACAGGTAAACGGGATACGCAAATCTTCAAATTGCATATCGCCCAATTGTTCGTGGAAAAAATTGAGTAAATTGGAAGAGGACGGGAGCCTTTTGGCAAACAGAAAACGGAAAAGCCCCATTAAATCAAAATCGGGGGTGATATTGTCCAGGGTGAGGTGCTCGCTGATGTCCCACAACCGTTCGGTAGGCAAACCTGCCGCATAAAGAGACCCGATAACCGAACCCATGGAAGTACCGGAAATCATATCGATAGGGAAGCCGGAATTATCTAATGTTTCCAAAACTCCCACATGGGCAAAACCCCGTACTCCGCCGGCGGAAAGAGCCACCCCCACTTTGGGGCGTTCTTCTTTGGGAAGAGAAACAAACTGCTGCCACAAAAAATCGCGCAACACATCGTCATCACTCTGTATTTCCAGAGCACCGGAAGGTTGCACGGCCCATAGGGCAAGCAGCAGACAGCCCGCCAAACGGCGGAGAAAATTTTTCATTATAAATCCTGGCCAATGGCCCACTCTAAGCGGGCTTTAGATACATGGTTTTGACGGACGGCATCTAAATAGTTTTGCGCCGCCGCGGAATAAGCACCCAACGCTTCCAACGGAGCCGTGCCTGTTTTAGGGGAAGAATCGGCTTTTTTCAGTAATTTTTTCAGTTCGTTATAGGTGTTTTGGCGAACCAATACCTCTTCTTGCCAAAAGAGCATATCGGCAAAATTTTCGGCCACTTGAATACGTATTTTATCTTCAATGGCGGCACGCCGTAAAGAACTTTTCTTTTGTTCCGCTTTCTTTTGCGCAATCTGTTCCGAAATGTTGTAGGGAATCGGTAAACGCACAGCCAAAGAGATTTGTTTGTTTACTTCATCTAAACTATCGGTTCCTAACTGTTCAAAGGAGCCGTTCAAAATAATATCGGGGTAGCGTTTGGAGAGGGCTAAATCCATGGCGATATTATCCGCTTCCAACGCATACAGGGCTGATTTCAATTCCGGGCGGAACTCCAAGGCCCACAGGTTGAGGTGGGGGAGGTCTCTATCCGTATGAACGGGAGAAAAATCCCCTTTAATGGTAATGTTGGAATTGAGTTCTTTGTTTAAGCTGACGAGCATGGCCAGCTGGGCTTTTTTAAGCAGTCGGGCAGCATCGCTTTGTTTGGTTTTAAGGTCGGCCAGCAAGGCATGAATTTGTATTTGTTGCCACAAATTGCCGCCGGGGCGTTTGTACCAAGAATCTGCCATAGTGGCTATTTCGTTTGTCAGTTTGGCATATTCCTGCGCGTACAAAAGGCCGTAGAAAGATTGTTTGATGTCCAAAATCGCCGCGCTTTTGACGATTTCGTAGCGGCTTTGGACTTGCTTTAAGTGGGCCCGCGCCATTTTAAGCGTGTTATTGATTCTCCCGCCGGAATAGATATATTGCGTGGCGGTAATTCCCACTCCGTAAAATTGGTCTTTCCCGCCCAGATATTCGCTTCCCGGCAAAAAGCGGTTGGCTACAGCATCGGGCAATACCATGGGATAGTCCAAATCGAACCAAGTAGCGGTGCCTTGGAGAGAAAATTGCGGCAGATAACGAAATTTTGCCTCGTTTACTTTTTGCTCTGCAATGATAATTTCCTGTTGGGCGGTGAGAAATTCGGAATTATTTTCCAAGCCCAAGCGAATGGCATTTTCCAAGGTTAAATTGTCGTTAATCAGGCTGGAAAATTTAAGCCCGTATTCTTTTTGCGCAAAAACGGTGCCGGCGCAACACAACGCAAGCACAAGCGCAACTAATTTTTTCATACAACCCCCGTTTACTTCTCTTTATTTTTATTGATTTCCGCTTCTACGCGGTCCATCATTTTGTTAAATTCGGCTTGCAGTTCGGTCAGTTGATCGCCTTGGCGCAAGCGTACCCGTTGGGAAAAATCACCTTTGGCGATTTCTTTGCAGGTTTGTTCAAAGCGATACACGGGCCCTGCCATTTTGTGAGACAAAATAGCCGATATCAATACCACAAACAACAGGTAGATGGCTATTTTATAGAAAAAACTGGCCGCAATGGGGATAAACTCGTCGTAAATGGGTTGAACCAGTACGGGGTAGGAATCAAACAGATCATTTAAGGTTGCGGTCAGTTCAAAAGTCATAATAGCCAACCCGCACAGCACGCTTAAAATAATCATCATCATGTAGCGCAGTTGCAACGCTTTTTTGATGAAAATCGTGCGGCGTTTGAATTGCGGGTGTTTGTTCGGGGGAACGGTCGGTTGGTTCATAAGGCCTCGTTAAAAATGGGTTACATAGCGGATTTGTAAAATGCGTTCGCTTTCGCTTCCACGGCCGATGCGGCGCACGGCTGCATCTAAGGCTAAAGAGGGGTGGAGATAAAAACGGGCCCCCAAATTCAGGCGGGAATCGCGCATATTGCGGATATTATCCCACTCGGCAAGCAGGCCTACTTTTTCGGCCAGGTTGTAATAAAGACCGGTGAACATATACAGTTCGCTCCAGTCAAAATCGGAAAAATTGATACCGGCAGTGGCGTGGAAACCCGGTACGAAAATTTCGCGTGTGAGGGTTAAGTAGCCGCCTTTGCGGTCGTCCAGATAGTGTTTGGTATCTCTGTATTTGCGGGTTTCGTCGTAACCGTACCCATAGCGGCGGCCGTCGTAGCCGATGGCAATGGCAGGCAAATAGAGGCTTCCGTCGTAAATTTTCCATTTGGCTTGAAAATCCGGATCCAACACGCGCACCGAGTCGGACGAACCGAGCAGTTCATGCGCGGCAACGGATACCCCGATGTTTAAGCGGGGGAATACGCCGAAATCCAAACTTTCCATGACGGTTCCGTGGTCGTAAGTGCGGGTAAGGAAGGAAACTTGGTAACGGTCAAAAGTTTCAGCCGTGGGGACATCAATGACGGTCGTTTCCACACTGATAGGGTCTCCCTGGGCGGCAAAGGCCGCCAAAGGCAAGAAGAAAAGTGCGGCTAAAAGAGAAATTTTCAATTTCATGTTAATTATCTCCCAAGTTATAAGAAAGTGCGGACATCTTGCACTTCGGGTTTAGTGATGTAGCGGACGTTATGCAAATAGACGCCTTCGCGAGCGGGCATAAAGTCGTTGCGATCGCGCGGAAATTCTACATCTAAAATGCCTTTTTCCAAACGGGAAGTAGAGGATACCACCGCTTTATGCCAGCGGTCTGTGCGGTCTTGATCCAGGGGCTCTTGGGGGTTCCAATAATTGCGGAGCACCACCGTGCCTTTGGTAATCGGGTCAGCCGAACCCATGGCCGCCGTTTTTAAGATGACATCTTCCGTCCATACCACTTTGCCGCTACAGGGGCCGTTGATAAATTTTACTTTGTAGCGGGGGTTATCGTCGGACGGGCGTTTCTTTAGGTCTGCCAAGGAATAGAGGGCATAAGGTTGGCCTTCGTGTTGGCAGGCGGCAAAAACGTGGGTGTTCAAAAAGCGTTCGTAATCTTGTTTGTTATCCGTGCGGTTGTAGGGGGTTTTTTCAGAGTGGCACCCGGCAAGCAATGCCACGGAACAAATTAAAAAAAGGCTCAGCAGTTTTTTCATAACGGTTCTCCTTTGGGGGCTTTGCGCGTACGGGCGCGCGCGTAAGGCCGATATACAAATTATACCCGTTTTTTTACGGAAAAGGGAAAAAGTTTTTTGTTTTCGGATAAAAAAATCCCCGCCCGAGTAACAGGGCGGGGAAAAGCGGAACTGAAAAGCCGATTAGTTGCGTTGATAAGTTCCTACATCTGTGCGGCTTTCTCGCAGGTTATCAGTATTTTCTTTATCGCCTTTAAGCTCGTCGGGGGTGGAGGTACCTCTTTTGAAAGAAGATTCCATTTTTGCCCGCAGCTCTTCTTTTCCGAAATGCTGTTCAAGTGCTTCGTGCGCTTGTTTGCGGAGGGTGAGATTGTAGGATATATCGTCCGAGATTTCTTTTGCCCTGTCTATACTGGAAATGGGTTTCTCTCCGGAGCTTTCAGAGATTGCAACGGCATTTTTTCCAATGGCGGGGGATAAGCCTAAACCAATCAGCGTTGCGCCGGTTTTAGCGGTAGCAGTGTAGGCGAGGGTAGTTTCGGTTGCGGTGTTTTTATCCCGTGCCATTTCTCTGTTTTGCCTGCCCCAGGCTTGGAGGTCTTCTTGCGTATAGGCTACATAAGCGGGGGAGAAATTTTGGGCAAATTCAATTTCTTGTTGAATTTGTTCGGGGGTTTTCCCTAATTCGGCCAGTTTTTCAGGTAATGCTTGGATATATTCTTCCCGTATTTGGGCATAGCGGTTTAACGGATCCCCTTTGAAAACAACATTTCCGGCCATATCCACGCTTTCTTTCAAAAAGTGATCCGGTTGGTCGGTTGCGGCCACCCAAAAACAAGAGTTTTTTTCGCAATTGGCTTTAGATACCATGAATTGATACATTTGTTGAGCGACAAAACCGGACTGCTTTGCCAGATAATTTTTTTGAGCTTCGGGATCGGGATCGTTTTGCAATCCCTCACCATCCACTAGATTTTCCTGTAATCCTTGGGAAAATTTTTCTATATCCATTTCTTGCCCGTAAACAACCGTTACGGGAAATCTGTAGTTTTTTCCGTTATCGAACTCAGGATATTTTTTGGCATTTTCCCGTCTTACTTCTTCTTTCTTTTTTTCATCAATGGGGTTTGGACCTTTAGTGGCGCAACTTACACTGTTATGAGATTTGAGAGATTTGTTTCCTCCGCAGCTCAGCGTTTCTATCAAACTGGGAGTGGCATTTTCCGGTTCTTCTTTTCCTTGTTGCACAGCCAAGGTTTCTTGTTTTACACTTTGCATTGTTTGTCTTATAAAAGCGCGTTGTTCTCCGGTGAATTGTTGGATAGCTTTTTGTTGTTCCGGTGTGTACGGAGGGGGCCCGAAACGTTCTTCAATGATTCTTTGGATATTTCCTTCATATTTTTCTTCCGGATAGAAAAGGGATAAAACCTTACTTAAGATTTCGTTTTCATTTTCGCTATCGGCATTTTCTTCCTTATTTGTGCCGTTATCCCCGTCGTAGGAAATGTTGGGCATATTCATATCCGGCATGCCGGCGCGTTTGAATTGGCGCGGGTTCTTGGCCGATTCACGCTCTCCCTGTGCATAGGCCAGGCGGGCGGCTTCTTCGTCCGTCCAGTCCGTATCTTCCAAGGAGTAAGGGTCGTCAAACCCGAAGAATTGTTTAATGGGGTTAAAAATGCGGGCCAGTTTGGAGTCCGGCACGCGTTTGGTTTGCGGGTTGATAGCTACCGGGGTGAAACGGGCGGCGCGTTCGGCGCGGACATAGTTATCATACGCATCCCCCTTGGCGCTGATTTCGTGCATACCGCGGGAGGTGCCTTCCGGGGCTACTTGCGGAGCTAGCACCCATTCATCTTCGTAATCGCCAAACAACAGACCGCCGCCTTCCCCGCCGCCTGCTTGGGGTGTTTCTTCGGTAAGGGGGGAACCAGCAGCTCCGCGGGCATCAGCCAGCATTTCTTCGTTTCCTGCCAAGGCATTTTCGTTTGTGTTTTGCGCGGCGTTTGCGCCCGGGTGGGCGGAACCTTTTTTGGTAAATACGGACGCAATCCGATTGACCAGTTCCGTCAACGGATTGGAAGTAAAAATTTGAGGGGTGGCTTGTTGGGCTGATTCCCCCGGTTTTTGGTTAACGGGTTTGTTGCCCATAAAAAACGGCAACGATAAAAAGAGCAACACCGCTACACCGAGCGAAATACCGACGATTTTAATAGTTTTTTTCATAAGGGATCCTTTCTATGGTTAATTTCTAATAGTTTATAAGGTACTATTTGTGATTCCGAGCGTAATTCGTTCCTACAACACTTAAAGGATTTTGGATCTTTTCCAATGCTTGCTGGAGTGCCTCTTTCGGGTCATAAAAATTGATGTTTCCGTTGAGAGCCATGCCAATAAAGGATCCCTCAAAGGTGCCATCGTAATCAAGAGTAGCATCTCTCTCTGCCTGTTCACCCGATCCCTCAGCCAGTTCTGTTGTGTCTTTATTGAATTCCTCAGAAAGATTCAAGAGGGAGTCTCCATTTCTAGGATTAACATTGATCGATTTCCGTCCTTCAGACGTCCAAGAAATAGCGGAATCGTTCACTGTTTCCCCATAGATGAGACCTGGGGTAACAATTTCTACGGATTTATATGGTATGCCTTGCATTTCTCCTTCTACATGTGTAGGATCTTTGGCTCCTTCAGCGCCTTTTTCCTCGTTTTCAAGATGTTGCCAAAAGCGAGAAATAACAGTTTTCGAAGTAGACAGCATGGAATTCGCACTTGAGGAGATTGCCTCCCACGTGGTCGCTTCCTTCCCCGCAGTTTTCGAAGTAGACAGCACGAGATCCGCACCTGAGGTGGTTCCCTTCCCCGCGGCCTCTACTGCTGCTGCTACTCTTTGTAGCGTTGCAGTGTTAGTAAGGCCCATTTTCGTCAAACGAACTTTTCCTTCTTCTTCTTTAGAGACAATAGTTATCGGCAAATCTATCGTTTCCTTCCCTTCTCGTTTGGCGGCACGAACATAATTACCCAAATAATCTTTCGCGGGCGGAGGCGGGGGCTCTTGCGAATCTAACATGCGCATGATATCTTCCCATTGGAGGCGGCGGAATTCCTTAATTACCTGTTCCTTTTTCTCTTTAATAAAAGCCTCTTTTTCTTTTAACGAAGCAGGTGTAGCCGGAACTAAACCGAATTTAACACTAGCATAATCTTCAACCAGTTTGGCTAATCTACGTTCGGGGTAAACAACATCCATGAGTTCTTTGAGGGCTTTTTCCGTCTCGCTGAGCGGGGCTTGTGTTTTGGTCGGTTCCGGGGCGTACCGTGCGGGCTTGGGCAATTGCAGATTTGTATTGGCCCGGGCCAACAAAAGCGGTTCTTTTTGCGCCGAGAAAGAGGCGTTTTCTTCCGTCGGAGAGACAAGCGGCAAGGCTTGCAACGGTTGTTCCGTTGCTTGCATCTCGGCAGATTGGGGCAGTTCCTCGTCGGTGTTGACCTCGTGCATACCTTTGACGCCCATATCTTCGGGCGAAATTTGCGGGGCAATCAACCAGTTCCCGTCGTCCTCTCCTTGCGGCAGTTCAATCGGTTCGCCGGGGGCATCTTCCTGCGACGGAAGTGTTTTTAACAGAGCGGCACGGTAATTGGTGGGGGCAAGTTTCCTTTTTTCCTGCATGCGCGCTACCGCCAAGCGGCGTTTTTCCCGTTTTTTATCCCACTCGGTTTGCAGAGCATTTACAATGCGTTTTACTAAAGTGGTAAGCGGGTTTGAAGTAAAAATTTGCGGACGGGGCCGGGCCTGCGCCGCAGGGACGGCGGACGGCGGAGGGGTGGTTTCCAAAAACGGAAGAAGTACAAAAATAATGCCGAGAATAAAAACCAATACAAATAAAAAACCCATCAGTTTCTTCATACACAACCTCAAAGAAAGAAAAGTAGCAAACCGAAGACACACTCGTCTATGATTAGTAGTGTAGTTTTTTATAAGAGGTTTTTCAAGGGTTTTAAGACCTAGCAGTAGCCTGGGCCTTTTGGGGGCGGGAGAACAATCGTTTTACAATTTCCCACGATTTTTGAATATGCGCCTTAAAAGGGTTGGTTTCTTGCTGGGTTGCGGTGGCGGGTTGGTCTTCCGGGTGGACGGGAAGCGAAAATCCCGCCCGGTACGCCAATTGGCGTAAATAGTTGGAAGGAATAGCAAAGTTGAGATTTTGGTTGCCTTCGCCGCTGTAACTGGCAAACGCAACGGAAACTACTTTCCCTTCCGCATTAAAAACGGGGCTTCCGCTGGAACTGGGCGAAATGGGCGCGCTGATTTGATGCCAAATCACACCGTCCGCCTTTTTGCGTACCTGGCTGATAAGACCCGAAGAAATAGTGTTTTGCAAGCGGCGCGGATTGCCGATAACCGTGATGGGTTGCCCGGGGAGGACGGTGTCCGAATCGGCCAAATACACAACGGGCAAATGCAAGGCTTTTATTTTTAGCAGAGACAAATCTACATTTCCTGCTTCGGCCACCACAATGGCTTCGCCCGATACGGCGCCTGTATTAAAAGTAATGTTGCTGTAGAGAGAGTCTTGTGTAACATGGCGGCTTGTGGCAATAAGCCCATCCTGTGTGAGTACAAAACCCGTTCCCGTGAAGGTGGTTCCGTCCTTTTTGGCCACATTGATAGTTACCACGGCCGGTGCGTTTTGGTTGGCAATAGCCACGTGGTCGTTCTCCGCCCCGAAACAGAGCGGCGATAAAAGGAACAATGCAGTAAAAAGGGGCAGATATCTCATATTTTGATTATATATAAATTTGGGCGTTTTGCGCCTTTAGTTGAAATAAAGTTGCATAATTAGTACACTAATAAAAATAAGGAGTATGATTATGCAAGAAGTGTTTTATGTAAGCCGTAAAAAATATGAATCGTTAGTAAACGAACTAAAAGATTTGAAAGAATTAAAAGCGCAACTTTCCAACGAAATCGGCGAAGCTGCCGCTCAAGGCGATTTGAAGGAAAATGCCGAATATCACGCCGCTAAAGAAAAACAGGCGGAAACACTTATCCGTATCCAAGAATTGGAAACCCGCCTGAGAAATGCTCAAATTACGGACGATTTAACCGTAGATAAAAGCGAAGCACGCATCGGGGCGACCGTAACCATTGCCGATTTGGACGCCGGTATCGAATTTACCTATACCTTGGTAGGGTCTATGGAATCTAACCCGGAAAAAGGGTTGTTGTCCGTTAAATCTCCCTTAGCCAATGGGGTGCTCGGTAAAAAAGAAGGCGAAACTTTTGAAGCCATTTTGCCGCGCGGGCCGAAAAAATACAAATTGGTAAAGTTGGAATATAAATAATCTGTTTTTCGGTTTTACAATCAAAAACCTCCCTTGATAAAAAGGGAGGTTTTTTGTGGGTTATAAATTGAGTTCCGGAACATCGGGGTATCTGTACTTTTCAAACAAGGAGCGGAAGCTCACATCTTTTGTCCACCAGTAAAAGACACTTTCCAAAAACAAACCTTCCGCATAGGTAAGAGTGTTTTCATCTTCCGGCCAAGAGGGGGTTGTGCCATGCTTTTCCACATATTCAATTAAGCGGTCGGTGGTTTCGTCCAGGGTGATATATTTTTTGGGATAGGATTCCAAAATAGTTTGTATTTTTTCCCGCAACGGAAGAACATCTTTGAAAAAGTTAGTTTGGTTATGTTCCATGATTACCGAAATGCGGTTAAATAACAACCGTTCCTGCGGGTCTCCGCTGTGCCACGCCGGTAAACGGCCGTGTTGTGCCACAAACTGTTCCAAACGGGCCAACATTTCTTGGTAAACAATAACGGTAGATTGGGCGTTATGCTCCGCTTGGACAATAGATTTTGTATGTTGGGTGTATGCTTCTTTTAACAACTCAAGGAGTTGCTGTTGTTGCACGGGAGTTAAACTCCGGGCCGCTATATATCCGCGGAGCAAGTCCTTTAAGGAAGCATCCAAAAACGGATTTTTCATAATCTCGCGGAACTTTAAGTTAATTTTATGCGGGTGGCGTACCATGTAATTTACCGCCGATTGGGCAAAGGTTTCCGCCGGGTTTTTAGAGGCAATAAAACGGAGTTCCGTGGAGGAAATAAATTCTACCGGAACGGAGTAGTAGTCCGCTAAATCCATTAAAAACTGTTCGTAGTTTTGGGTTTTTATCGATTGGGATAAGAAATCATGCAAAGCATTATTGCGTACGGCGATAATTTCGGTAAGCAAAGCTTCGCGGGCGGCTAAATCACCCAGGTCTAAACGGGGTTGCAACTGCTGGGCTTTGCCCAAAATGGCTTTGGCGGTGTAGCGCTCCAAATCGTATGTATGTTGGCGGTTGAGCAAATTTTTCGTTGGAGAGTTGCTCATAACTGTTGCCAATATTTCTCCTTCCGTAGCGGCAGTTAGGGGGCGCAAGTTGGTGTTGATAAGGGTTCCGTTGACAACACGGAAACCGGCCCCCGCGGGCACACCCGTGACGGCCTTGGAAACACCTTTGGCGGTAACGGCCTTGGCGGCACCTTTTACAAGTTGCCCTTGCGCATGGGAAAGAAGAGGGGAAATAGTTAATAATAAAATAAGTATCGTGTTTTTCATGTCTATATTCTAATACAAAAAAATACCCCCCGCCAGGGTCTTTAGGCCCAGAAGGAGACTGGGCCTTTTTTAAGGCACAAAAACCCCGGTTTTGAAACCGGGGTTTGAAAGGCATTGGGCGTATTAGTATTTTTTTAATACGGCTTCTTTAGCGGCCGTGGAATAGACATTGTAGTCCATTTGTTGGAAAATGGAATCACGCTGTTCCAGGTCGTACACATAGCCTTCGTTGATGCGGTTGCCTTGAATTTGTTCATACAACTCGTTGAAACGCTGGACATGGTCTTTGGTGCGTTTGGTGGAGTATTCTTTTGCGGTACCCGTGGTCATCAGGAAGGCCCAGTCGGACGATTGCATCAATACCAACTCGCGGGCTAATTGATTGAGGGCTCTGCGCAATAAGCCGTCAGCATGGGGGAACTTGTTGGCCAGTTCCATCATGCGTTCAGCCGATTTGATGAGGTGGCGGTAAATCCAGTCGTTACCGCTGTTGAGCCACACATCGTGGTAGCCTTTATCACCCCAAGAGGACATGGAAGGCTGCACCGCTTGGTTTTCGGGGTACATTTCCAAGTATTCGCTGGGGGTAACCAGTTTGATGTCGGTTTGATCGTAATAGATTTTTTTGAATAAAAATTCCAAAAATTCAATCCCTTCGTACCACCAGTGGCCGTACAGTTCCGCGTCATACATGGAAACCACGAGCGGTTTGCGGTCGATGACGGTGGAAAGGTATTCGATTTGTTTTTGGCGGTTGAACATAAAGTTCCCCGCGTGATCGGCCGCCACCTGGCGCGCTTCGTGCGGATTGTAGGCCTGTTTTTGGTTGAGGGCTACTTTGCCGGTAATCTTGTGATATTTCACGCTGATGTTGCGGCGGACACCGTCGGAGTGCAGGTAGGGTTTGATATAGTCGTAGTCCAAGTCGTAACCCAAGTCGCGGTAGAATTCGCGGTAGCGCGGATCGCCGGGGTAACCCGATTCGGCACTCCATACCTGTTGGGCAGATTCCATATCGCGGGCAAAAGCGGCAACGCCGGTTTGCGGGCAATACACGGGAGCGTAAATGCCGTATTTCGGGCGGGGAGTGCCATGCAATACCCCGTGAGATTCGGTAAAGAAGAAACGGATTCCTTCGTCGCGCAGGAACTTGTCGTCTCCCGGGTTGTAGGCGCATTCGGCCAACCAAATACCGCGCGGGCTGCGGCCGAAACGGCTGCGGTAATCGTTCGCGGCGGTTTTGATTTGGGCGTTTACGCTTTCTTTGTGTACCATAAGCGGCAAGTAACCGTGGGTGGCACAGCAGGTGATAATTTCCAATTTACCCATATCCTGGAATTTTTTGAAACCTTGGAGCACATGCCCGTGGTAGCGGTTTTCAAACAAGTCCTGGTAGCGGCGGAATTTGTCGTAGTACATTTTGGCTACGGCTTCAAATTCGGTGCCTTTGGTGCGGGTTAATTCTTTTTCGGTAAGTTCAATGCGCTGATTCAAATAATGGCGGAAGCGGCTGATTAAAAGCGGGTCTTCCATCATATTGCAAAGCGGAGGAGTAAGAGACATGGTCAAGCGGAAATCGGTTCCTTCTTCCGTTAAATTTTCAAATACATTAAGTAACGGAATATAGGTTTCCACCATGGCTTCATAAAACCAATCTTCTTCCAAAAAGTCCGGATATTCCGGGTGCTTAATGAAGGGTAAGTGAGCGTGGAGTACGAGGGCTAAATAACCTTTTTCTTGTCCCATAATTATTTTCCTTGCTCGCGCAGAGCTTTGATGTTTACAAAGCGCGTTTTATCGCCTTTGGCGTTGCGCGCGTGAATGGGCAAGTCCACCACGCTGCCGGCCGGGAGCGGCTGTCGGATGGAAAATTTGCCTTCTTTGAGTTCTATTTCTTTTCCGTTAATGGTTACGATGGCATTTTTGGAGGCGGAACCGTAGATGATAATTTCGCAATCGGCCTTGAGCCAAATGTCTTCGTCCTCTACTTGTACTTTATCCAAATGCAGGGAAAAAGAACTCCAGGAACTCGGGGCCCCGGAAGGGGTTAAATCGGTAATTTTCCAGCGTTGGCTGAGCACTTGCATGCGTTCGCTGGCGCCTAAACCGATGTAATCGGCCCCGGAAAGTTTCAAAAGTTTTTGGAAGTCGCCTTCTACCACAATCCATTTGTCGTCAATAACATTGGAAATGCGGCCGGGCGGTAAAGTGGTGGTATTGCTGCGGGAAAGCAGAATAAAGCGGCCGTCGGCGGTTAAATAACCCAATTCAGCCACATAAGCGCGGCCGGACTCCGGCGCGTTGATATACCAACTGCGGGCTTCAAAAATAACCGGCAAGTCGTAGTGGCAGACGGAGTTATTCCCGTCAAAATACGGCACATCGGTTACATCATGCAAGCGAATAATGGTGCGTGCGGCATCAAGCAAGTGGCCGTATTCGCTTTTTACAAAGTCGATAGTGCTTTGGGTGATTTCCCAAAATAAAAATAACCAAGCCGGATCTTTCGGCAGTAGGTAACTTTCGGTTTTGCCGTATCCGGACGGAATATCCGCTTCGGCATTAGCGTCCTTTACAATGGGTTTTACCAAGGCGGACGAAGAGAGATGTTGCGTCATTTTAATACCTCTATCCTATTAAGTTAAAGTTTAGTAGTCGTTTAAGTCCTATTCACTCTATTATATTTTAGCATTTATGGAGCCCAAATAGGGGAAGAAAAAACCCGGCCGTCAAAGGAGGCCGGGTTTTTGAAAGAAAGTTCATTTAGGCTTTCACCGGTTTTTGAATCAAAAACAGACTGATAAATAAAATTCCCAGCCCTACCAGTTCCAGTCCGCTCGGTATTCTGCCCCGGGCAATAATATCGCTCCCCATGGCTACTACCGGGGTAAAATAGGTAACCGAAGCCATACGGGTAGCACCCCAGCGTTTGATTAAGGCCACCATCAACAGAAACGCCACCGCGGAAGAAAATACGCCTGCGCTGATAATGGAAATAATCACTTTAGGCGTAAAGGCTTCGGCAGGGGGGAAGGGTTCTGTCAGGCCGGCTATCAGCAACAGTGCCACCGCCGCAAAGAGATACTGATGAAAGGTGTTTGCCTCGTGGGGAATCGCTTTGCTGTTTACCATAATTTTGGCGGTTATTACATTTCCAAACCCGTAAGACCAAGCCATAATCAACAAGGCCATACAACCATATAAGGCAGTGGGGTTTTCGGCCAGATTAACGGAAGAAATGGTGGGATACATAAACACAATAAGGCCTGCCATACCTAACCCGACCCCAAGGGCGCGCGTCCAAGTAAAGCGATCTACCCCTTTTAACAGGATTGCCCCCGCAATAAAAGACCAAATCGGCACACTGCCGTTAAATACTCCGCTGATAGTAGGAGCAATAAAGCGTTGTCCCCAAGACATTGCGGCAAAGGGAAGTAAAATCAGCAGCAGGCCGATCGTCCACGGGCGCCATAATTCTTTAACCGGGCATTTCAGGTTTTTGCGTTGTACTCCGTAAAGCACAATAAAGAAACTTAACCCTGCCAATACCCGAAAAAAAGTACCCCAATAAGGCGGCAGTGTGGTAACAAAATTTTTAGTGGCTAGAAAAGCCGTTCCCCAACATAAAGCCAAACAAAATGCTAAAAAATAACTCATACTTCCTCCTTTTTCTCATTATAGTAAATTGTGTGGTAAATTCGTGTTCGTACGGGGAGAGAAAATCGTATAATATAGGCACACGGGGGAAAATATGAAGAAAACAATTTTTTGGGTAGGAATATTCTTAGTTATTATCGGTGGTATTTTTTGGAGTACACGAAAAATGCCTGTGTCGGCAGATAACCATAAACTTCGGGTGGTAACTTCGGGTTATGTGCCTTATTCTTTGGCCAAACAAATCGGCAGGGAGCGGATTGAGGTGTCTATGCTGCTGCCCGTCAATGCGGAACCTCACTCGTTTGAGCCTACCCCCGGGGTAATTGTTGCCATAAACCGGGCAGATATGTTTGTGTATATTTCGGATCGGTTGGAACCCTGGGCGCAAGATGCGCTGGGGGAAAGTGCAACCAAAGCGGTACGGTTAGCCGCTGCGGCGGCTCCGGCAGAAGATCCCCATGTGTGGATGGATTTTAACAATATGCGCCAAATGGCGAAATTGTTAACGGAAAAATTAGCCGAAAAAGACCCCGAAAATAAATCTTTTTACGAAGAAAACCTACATGCGTTTTTAACGGAGATGAATTTGTTGGACGAAGCCTTCCGCGAGGGCCTTTCCGCTTGCCAAAGCCGGGAAGTGGTGCATGTAGGGCACTTGGCTTTTAAGAATTTAACTCAAAACTATCAACTTTCTCTTTCCGCATTGGCAGGGGCTTCGCACGACGGGGAACACTCTGTTCATAAATTGGCCGAACTCATAAAATTTATTCGGGAAAAACAAGTCAAAGCCATTTTTACGGAAGAAACTCTTTCTCCGCGCTTGTCTGCTGCCGTGGCGGAAGAAACGGGCGTGCAGGTGTTGCCTCTTTATACGGTGGAACATGTCAGCAAAGACGATTTTGACCAACAAGTAACCTACGGCGAATTTATGCGCCGCAATTTACAAAGTTTGAAAAGGGGGCTTGTGTGTCGGTAATTAAAACTCAGGGCCTTAGTTTTGCCTATACGCGCGTGCCGGTATTGGAAGATATTTCTTTTTCTATTCAGGCAGGGGACTATGTAGGGCTTATCGGCCCGAACGGCGGTGGAAAAACCACGCTGTTAAAAACAATTTTGGGGCTGGAAAAGGCCCGGGGCGAAATTTCGCTTTTCGGCACTCCGCTTCCTGCTTTTACGGATTGGCATAAAATCGGTTATTTGGCGCAAAAGAGCCCCGTGTCGCAAAGCAGGTTTCCCATATCCACCGAGGAAGTGGTGCTGATGGGTTTGCCTAATTGCCGCGGAATCGGGGTGAGCCGAAGTGAATTAAAACAAGTCTATGAGGCCATGGAAAAAACGCACACGCGGGAATATGCCGGGCGTATTTTCCATGATTTGTCTATCGGGCAACAACAGCGTGTACTGCTGGCGCGGGCCATCGTCGGCAAGCCCGAACTTTTGATTTTGGACGAGCCTTCCACCGCGTTGGACGCGTCCTCCCGCGAGATGTTTTTTGATTTATTGGGAGAATTAAACACACACCACCGAGTAACCATTTTGCTCATCACGCACGACACCAGCGAAGTAGGAAAATACATATCCAAATTTATGTATGTAGATAGGACGCTTGTTTTTTTTGGTACGAAGGAAGAGTTCTGCCGTTCGGAAAAAGTGGCCGAAAAACTGGGTGCGTTTGCCCAACATACCATTGACCATTTGCACAACCAAGGGCATTGTCCGTTGGGGTGCCATTGCGAGGAGGGTAAATGATAACCGAGTTTTTGAGTTACGGTTTTGTGCAACGCGGGTTACTGGCGGGGAGTTTGGTGGCGGCCGCGTGCGCGTTATTGGGGGTGTTTTTGGTACTCAAACGCCTGTCACTTATCGGGGACGGCATGAGCCATGTTTGTTTGACGGGTGTAGCGGCGGCTTTGCTGACGGCTATGAACCCTGTTTATGTGTCTATTCCGGTGGTGATGATTTCTTCTTTAGGTATTATGAAATTGGCCCGAAAATTCAGGATTTACGGGGATGCCGCTATCGGTATTGTCAGCGCGGCGGGGCTTTCGGTAGGGCTTTTGTTGACTGCCTTGGCGGGTGGATTTAATACCGATTTGCTGGGGTACCTGTTTGGCAGTATTTTAACGGTAACATGCACGGAAGTAATGCTCTGTGTCGTTTTATTATTGGGTGTGTTAGCGGGGTTGTTTATTTTTTACCGCGAACTGGTGGTAACTTGTTTTGATGAGCCCTTTGCCTGCACGCGCGGCGTACCTGCCGAGTGGTTAAATGCAGGATTGGTAATGATTACTTCCGTAGCGGTGGTGCTGGCATTTAAGGTGGTGGGTATCTTTTTGATTTCCGCTCTTATTATTATCCCTCCGGTAAGCGCGCTGTTGGTCTCGCGTACTTTTAAGCAAGTCTTGTGGCGTGCGGTTCTTTTCGGGGTAGGTAGTGTGTGGGGCGGTGTGTATGCTTCGTTTGTGTTCAATATCCCGTCAGGTGCCACTATTATTTTTATCAATCTGCTTTTTCTGTGCGGCAGTTATGTGTACAGTAAATTAGGAGACGGCAATGCCCGCTAAAAAAAAGGATATTTCCCTTCTCATTGACGGTTTGAAGCAGCTATATCCCGAGCATATTATTCCCCTGCATCACAAAAGCGCTTGGGAACTGTTGTGTGCGGTTATCCTCTCGGCCCAATGCACGGACGCGCGCGTCAATCAAATTACCCCGCATTTATTCAAAAAATATCCTACGGTGCAACACTTGGCGCAGGCGGATATAAAAGAATTGGAAAAAATTATTCACTCGGCGGGTTTTTATCACAGCAAAGCCCTGTCGTTAATAGAAATGTCCAAACGGTTGTGTGAAGTGTACGGCGGGGAAGTGCCGCAAACAATGAAGGAACTTCTCACCTTGCGCGGAGTCGCCCGCAAAACAGCCAATGTGATGTTGGGGGACTACTTTAAGAAACCCGAAGGAATTGTTGTGGACACCCATGTAAAAAGATTGGCTTTCCGTTTGGGTCTTACCCGCCAAACCGACCCCGTAAAAATTGAGCAAGATTTAATTAAACAAATTCCCTACGAACACTGGGGTTGGTTTTCCTTGGCTCTTATTCTGCACGGCCGGCAAGTGTGTAACGCACGCAAGCCGGAATGTTCCCGTTGCACATTGGCAAACATTTGCCCCAAAAAAAATGTAGAAACTATGGCCTAACAGATTTCGGTAACAAAATAAAAACCCCCGCTCGTTTGAGCGGGGGTTTTAGTTTGGAAAAATTTATTTTCCCAGCAAGGCCAGTAGCACACCGGCCGCTACTGCACTGCCGATTACGCCTGCCACGTTCGGGCCCATAGCGTGCATCAACAGGTAGTTTTGTTTGTCGTATTCCAACCCTACTTTATTGGATACGCGCGCAGCCATCGGAACCGCGGATACCCCGGCGGAACCGATAAGCGGGTTGATTTTGGTTTTGCTAAAGCAGTTCATTAGTTTAGCAAGCAACACCCCCGAGGCGGTGGCCACAGAAAAGGCGATAATTCCGAGGAATAAAATACCCAAGGTTTCCGTGGTGAGGAACTTGTCTGCCTGTAATTTGGAACCGACCGACAAACCGAGCAAAATGGTTACAATGTTGCAAAATTCGTTTTGCAAGGTTTTGGACAAGCGTTCCGCCACACCCGATTCTTTTACCAGGTTGCCGAAGGTAAGCGCACCGATAAGCGGAGCGGCAGACGGCAAGAGTAACGCACAGAGTAAAAGAATTACAATCGGGAACAGAATTTTTTCACGTTTGGAAACGGGACGCAATTGAGACATACGAATTTTGCGTTCCGCGTCCGTAGTAAGCAACTTCATAATGGGCGGTTGGATAATCGGTACTAACGCCATATAGGAATACGCCGCCACGGCAATGGCCCCGAGCAAATCGGGTGCCAAGCGCGTGGTGAGGTAAATGGAGGTAGGGCCGTCCGCCCCGCCGATAATACCGATAGAAGCCGCTTCTTTTAAGCCGAAGGCGAACAACTGGTCCCCGCCGATATGAATATAACTAAGGGCAATAGCGCCAATCAGCGTGGCAAAAATACCAAACTGCGCCGCACCGCCTAAAATGGCCATTTTCGGGTTGGCAATTAAGGGGCCGAAGTCCGTCATGGCGCCTACCGCCATGAAGATAAAGAGCGGAAACAAGCCCGAGTTAATACCGAAGTTAAACACAATGCCCAAAAAACCGTTGGGGCCGGCGATGGCTTCGCCCGGAGGCATGGGGATGTTGGCTAACAGGCCGCCAAATGCAATGGGAACTAACAAAAGCGGCTCAAATTGCTTTTTAATACCCAGCCACAAGAGGAAACAACACACCGCAATCATGGTAAGTTGTTGCCAGGTAACAGAGTAAATCCCTGTGGTTTGCCAGATTTGATTCAATGCTTGCATGATATCCATAGGGTAGCCTCTTATTTAATTTCAGCCAATACATGGCCGGTTTGTACTTGGTCGCCTTGTTTGACGGTAAAGTGAATCGTGCCGGCGGCCGGAGCGGAAACCGGGGTTTCCATTTTCATGGCTTCCAAGACGATGATTTCCTGGCCTTCGGCTACGCTGTCTCCGTCTTTTACGCTAAAGCGAAGCACCGCACCCGGCATGGGAGCCGTAACGGTGGCGCCGTTTCCTGCCGGTTTGGTAGCGGCGGTTTTGGCATCGGCCGCGCCTACACCGATAGCATAGCGTTTGCCGTTGACGACAGCCGTGTCGTTGCCTTCAAAAGCAACTTCGTAGGCTTTGCCGTCCACGGTTACTTTCACGGGGCCGTCCGCGGGAGCAGCGGCTTTTTTGGCATCTTCTGCCCAGCGGATACCGTTTACTTTGGCTTCGCCTTTAAGATACAAGATACCTTTGTCGGCACAAGTGGCTACGATAAAAGCATTTTCTTCGGTTACGGGCAGGCCCGCTTCTTTCAATTTTTCTTCCGCTACTTTGAGGCCTTTTTTCGGGTCGGCATCGTTGATTTCAAGCGGAGTTTTGGTGGTGGGTTCCAAGCCCAGTTGTTCACTGGCGGCTTTTACCACTTCGGCAGCGGGTTCCACGGGGGTTTTACCGAAATAACCGAGAACCATTTTACCGTAACCGGGAGTAATTTTTTTCCAAGGGCCGCTCATTACATTGGAGTAGGCTTGTTGGAAATAGAATTGAGAAACCGGGGTAACGGAAGTACCGAACCCGCCGAGTTTCACGCATTCACCCATGGCTTTTACCACTTCGGGGAATTTGTCAAAGGTGCCGTTGTCGCGCATCATTTGGGTGTTGGCTGTTAACGCACCGCCCGGCAAGGGAGAGAACGGAATAATCGGGTTGACGGCGGTGGCTTCCGGCGGCAAGAAGTATTTGCTCATGCAGTCCTTGAATACATTTTCGGCTTCTTGAATTTTTTGAGGGTCGATATCTAAGGTGTATTCGGTACCGCGCAAGGCGTGCCACATGGTTAAAATATCGGGTTGGCAGGTACCGCCGGACACAGGTTGCATGGAAAGGTCTAAAGAATCCGCACCCGCTTTAATGGCTTCTAAACAGCAGGCAATGGCGTTGCCGGCGGTTTCGTGTGTGTGGAAAACGATTTTGGTTCCTTCCGGAAGTACGCGGCGGGCCATGGCGATGGTTTCCGCGACGGTTTTGGGGGTAGAAGTACCGGAAGCGTCTTTGAAGCAGACGGAATCAAACGGTACGCCCGATTTCAAAATATCGCGGAGGACTTTTTCATAAAATTCGGCGGTATGGTATTTGCCGGTGGTGTCCCAACCCGGAGCCAAAGACATCATGGTTACGCAGACTTCGTGTTTCAAGCCCGCATCATGAATACATTGACCGGAATAGATGAGGTTGTTTACATCGTTTAAGGCATCAAAGTTGCGAATCGTGGTGGTGCCGTGTTTTTTGAAAAGTTGGGCGTGGGCTTTGATGACATCGGAAGATTGGCTTTCCAACCCTACCACGTTTACCCCGCGGGCGAGAGTTTGCAGGTTAGCATCCGGCCCGGCGGTTTTGCGGAAGGTGTCCATCATATCAAAAGCATTTTCGTTGCAATAGAAATAAAGCGCTTGGAAGCGGGCCCCGCCGCCAAATTCCATGTGGTTAATACCGGCATGGCGGGCGGCTTCAACGGCCGGCATAAAATCTTTGGTAAGAACGCGAGCCCCGTAAACAGATTGGAATCCGTCGCGGAAAGCGGTTAACATAAAGTTTACTTTTTTCATAATGTTCCTCTTAAATTAAAATAGGTTTATTTCTCTTGAAATTTTTTCGCGGCCGCAATGGCTACGGCGATTAAAGAAGCGTCTTGAGCGGCGCCCGGTGCAACGGCCACTTCTTGCGGAAAGTATTTTTCCATAGCCTGCACAATTACCCCAAGCAGTTTCATAATTCCTATCATGATAATAAGGAAGGAAAGCACAACCCCCATACCGATGGCGGTTATGTTGAAGGATTGCATCAATAAACTATCTGCACTCATACCTTAACATCTCCTATGTATATTTCTTCGAGGCCTTTTTCGGTACGCAACAAAAGCGTGCCGCGTGCGGAAATGTCTTCCGCCAGGCCGAAAATCGTTTTATCGTTATTTGTAACGCTGATTTCTTTGCCCAAGAAACCGGAGCGTTCTTTGTAAGCGGTGCGAATGGTTTGAAAACCGCTTTCGCACAAGAGGGAATATCCCTTCCAAAAGTACTCTAAAATTTGTTGTAAAAGAACTTCTTTTTCCGTGTTAATACCCAGTTTTTTAAGTGAAGTGGCGGGTTGGTCTATTTGTTCCAAACCTTCTTGGGATAAGTTAAGCCCCACGCCCAAAACGACGGCTCCTATACAAGAACCTTTCACGACGGCTTCGCTTAAAATACCGCAAATTTTTTGTCCGTTAATTAGCACATCGTTGGGCCATTTTAACTGCGGGTTTAGTCCTGCCGTTTCTAAGGTTTGGCAGATGCAAAGTGCCATCAGTTGGGTAAGATTGGGCAAAAAATCTTGCCGGGTCGGTTGTAAAAGAACGGAAAAATAAAGGCCGCCTTCTTGGGATACCCACACTCGGTTGTAGCGACCGCGGCCCGTGGTTTGTTTGTTTGCTACTACGACGGTATCCGGTGGCAAGGATTCCCAGTTTTTTTTGAGGTAAGTATTGGTAGAATCTAACTCGTCAAAATGCACCAGGTGTTCCATACCCTTATTGTAACAAATAAAGGAGGAAAAGGGGCGTTTATTCGCGTGGAAAAAGTGTGCAAAACAATAAAATAACCCCCCGGGTATTAACCGGGGGATATTTAATAAGAAAGCAGTTTCTTTCCGCGTACGGCCGCAAACAAAATGGCGGCTATCATGCTGGAGGGGTCTGCTTGATTGGTTCCGGCGATATCAAAAGCCGTTCCGTGAGTGGGGGAAGTACGCAAAAATTTCAATCCTGCCGTAATATGTACGATAGGCTCTTTGGCGGCAATTTTCAAAGGGGCGAGGGCTTGGTCGTGATACATACACAAAATGCCGTCATACTTGCCCTGCGCGTGTGCATACCACAAACTGTCCGACGGGAAAGGCCCTTCAATTCGAATACCCTTTTTTTGAAGTTGTTTAATAACAGGCGTGAGAATCTTTTTTTCTTCCGTGCCGAATTTGCCGTTATCGCCGGCATGCGGGTTTAAGGCGGCCACCGCCACTCGGGGGTTTTCTATTCCCAGGCGCATTAAGGCGGATACAAATTCCCGCGCTGTATGAAAAACTCGTTTTTTGGTAATGGCGGAAGATAAGTCGGCAATGGCAAAGTGTTCGGTTACAAGCGCGCACCGCAATTTCCCGCTCACAAACATCATCAGGCCTTCTTTGCCGCCTTGTTCGCGCAAAAATTCCGTGTGCCCGGTATAGGGAATATCGGCCAAAGTCCAACTTTGTTTGGAAATAGGAGCGGTTACCAAGGCAAAGCCGCTCTGTCGGGCCAGTTTGGCACCCAATTCTACGGCCTTGAACGAGCAAAGCCCGCCTGCCCGGGTGGGGCCCGGTAAGGCGTCTTGCAGACACTCGCACGCGTCAATGTTAATAAAACGAGCCAATTTTTCTTCAAAGCCGGCCCGTAAAAGAGAACTCGCTTCTCCTATTACCACAGGGGAGCACGCTTGCTGAACGAGTGGATTTTTAAGTGACTTCACCGTCACTTCCGGCCCGATCCCGAGGGGATCTCCGGCGCTGATAAATACAAGGGGTTTCATAATTTGTCCGTGACGCAAAAAAGGAAATTGGGGAATCGGAAAGTTCTTTTTTTGGAGAGTTTTGGGCAAACTTCTTACTTATTTTTTCTTTTCTTCTTTTTTTGTATTTTCTTTCTCGGCTTTTTCGGCGGCGGCCTTGGCGGCGATTTCTTCAATCACTTTGTCGGATTCGTAAGTAATGGTTACTTTTACATCCGCTTTGGTGTAAAGGTCTTCGATATATTTTGCCATGGCTAACTGCACGCGTTGTTGAGCGAGATATTGGGCCAAGTCGCGCGAGATGTCTTCATAAGAAAGGGTTTTTTCGGCCCGTTTTTCTTTAATTTTGATGATGTGGTAGCCCACATCACTTTTGATAGGTTCGCTTACTTTGCCGACGGCAAGCGTAAACGCCTTGGCATCGATTTCTTTGGGGGCGATGCCTTTAATCAAAATCATATCACCGCCGCTGGCGAGGGCGGCTTTGTCTTCGGTGTATTTTTTAACCGCGGAAGAAAAATCCAATCCGCCGTCAATTTCTTTTTTAATTTGTTTGGCCAGTTCTTCTTTTTTCTTTACCTCTTCGGGTTTCATGTCTTTGGTAACGGCCAAGAAGATGTGCCCCAAGCGCACTTGTTCGGCAGTTAATTGTTTAAGTTTGGCCGCAATAGCCTGCGCTTCTTTTAAGCGGGTGGGGTTTTCTTTTTCCAATTTTTTAAGGGCTTTGGTGTTATTTTTCAAAGCGGCATCTACATCGGCATACAAGGCTTTGGCGTCTTCTTCGTTCACCGGAGTAACGGAGGCTTTTAATTGGCCTTCCATCAGTTTGCGAACGGCTACATCTTTTTTGATTTTTTCTTTGTAGCGTTTCAAAGACATGCCTTGTTTTTTAAGGGCTTCATTAAAGCGTTTATCGGCCCCTTTGGGGTCTTGTTTGCCGGTTACTTCGTCGATAATAAAACGGGTTTTAATTTCGTTGATGCCGGCATCTACTTCGGAATCTTTCACCTGAATTTTGGCTTCTTCGGCGGCTTGGTATAAGAGTTCTTTAGAGATGAGTTCTTTGAGCACTTCGCGGCCCAAGATGTCTTCGGCATACGGTTGTTGCAAAATTTGCGGCGCGGCCGCTTTGTATTGTTCGATAACTCCTTGTAAATAGTCGTTATATTCGGAGGCCAATACCGGGCGACCGTTTACCGTGGCAACGGAAGAATCCATCACCTTGGCTTGTAAATTTGTTCCGCACACCGCAAACACGGCGGCTAATAATAAGTTATTCAGTTTTTTCATAAATGATAACCTCGTATTTATTTTTCAAATTTTCCAGTACTTCGTCCAACTTTTTATTTTCGAGCACTTCGCGGATGCGCGGCTCGGCTTCTTTGCGGGAAAGGCGTTTCTCTCCCGTTTTCATTATTATATGAAATCCCAGCGGGGTTTTGATAAACCCTTGCACACTCCCGGAAGCGGAATTGGCGGCAATTACTTCGATTTCGGGGAGGAATTCTCCCGGCATGAAGGAAAATTTATCTCCGCGGATAATTTCCGGCGCTACGCTATATTGGCGTTCCATTTCCTTCCAGCGGCGGGGAGAGCCTTTTAAGGTGCGCAGTACCTGTTCGGCCGTTTCGGCATTGTCTATCACAATCTGGCGAACGGTCATTTCGTAAGGGTATTTGTCGAAATAGGCATTTATTTCTTCATCCGTAACGGTTAAGGTTCCGTTTTCTTTTAAGGAATCGTACCACAATTGTTCCAAGGTTTGGGAAGCAAAATCGTTAAATACTTCGGCCAGTTGGGCGCGTTTATCTTCCAGTAAGGTAAGGTAAATATCCGTTTCGTGAATCCCGGCTTCTTCCGCGGCGGCGGCAATCAGTTTTTCGCGTGCGATGATTTGCAGGAAATTTTGCCGTCCGATAGGAGTTTGGGCAAATTCGCGGTCTTCCTCCGGCAAGAAACGAAGGCGTGCCTGCACATCATTTTCCGTGATGACTTCCTGCCCGATTTGTACAGCCGCTTGCCGGCCGTCGTCTTGCGGAGCTTGTTGTTGGCAAGCACTCAAAAGAAGGAAGGGGATAAGAAATAAAAACGATTTTTTCATACTTATACTATATCATTTTTCCGTTAGAATAATGCGCTCAAAAAATACTAAAGTTTCCGTGGCAAAAGAAAGCGGGGTTGCTTCTTGCGGGACTAATATGCGCAGGCCGTCTCCGTTTTTAGATTTGATAAATTCCAGATTCCGGGGCCCGAAACGGTTAAAAAGTTCTCCCGGAAGGTTCGGCGGCATTTGGAAACGGCGCGTAAAGAGTAGTTCCAGTTTGTCATCTATAAAATCAAGGTGGTAAATTTCCAATTTTCCCGCACGGGCGGAAAGGCGGAAGAGTTGGGTTAAGTTCAAAACTTCTTGAGGAACGGGCCCGCATAAATCGGTCAAACGCGTTAAAATCGTTTGGGTTTTAGATTCGTCTGCGTCCATAAGTTCTTTGTAGTATTTTAAGCGGTCGGCGTCATCGGGCAGATAGTCCGGCGGGATAAAAGCAGGCACGGGCAAATTGACGGTGGCGCGCAAGTTTTTCTCTACTCGTTCTCCGCGTAATTTTTTTACTTCTGCTGCTACCAAATCGCAATACAGGCTGATGCCTACTTCGTTTACATATCCGTGTTGTTTGACGCCCAACAGTTGCCCCGCTCCGCGGATTTCCATATCCCGCAGGGCCAAGCGAAAGCCGCTTCCCAGTTCGCCGAATTCCATAAGAGCCGAAAGGCGTTTTTTGGCTTCTTCGGTAGGGTCTTTTTCTTCTTTGGGTTTCCAATAAACGGCAGACAAATCGGCAAAGTTATCTTCGGGTTGTTCGGGTTTATTAAACAACCAATCGGGGTGAAAAAGGTAACAATAGGCTTTGGTTTCTCCACGCCCGATTCTGCCGCGAAGTTGATAAAGTTGCGCCAGCCCGAAGTTTTGGGCATTTTCCACGATTAAGGTGTTGGCGTTGGTAATATCAATGCCGGACTCAATGATGGTGGAAGCCAGTAAAATATCATATTTCCCTTGGTTAAAATCCCATAAAGTTTGTTCCAATTCTTTTTCGTCCATTTGGCCGTGCGCCATGCAGATGCGCGCTTGCGGAACAAGATTTTTTAAGAAAAGATAGCGGGACTCCATACTCTGTACACTGTTATATACATAGTAGATTTGTCCTTTTCGGGCGAGTTCTTGGGTAATGGCAGCGGCGGCCAAGTCGTTATTCCAGGGAGTAACTACCGTTTTAATCGGGGTGCGTCCGCGGGGCGGTGTATCGATTAAAGAAATATCGCGCAAAGCGGAAAGAGATTGGTTAAGGGTGCGCGGGATAGGAGTGGCACTTAACATTAAGGAGTGCACCCCCGAACTTTTGGCACGGATTTTTTCCTTCTGTTTTACTCCAAATCGGTGTTCTTCGTCTATAATTACAAGGCCTAAATCTTTGAAGGCAATATCTTTGCTCATCAGGCGATGCGTGCCGATAATGATATCGCACACCCCGTTTTTGAGTTGCCCGATTACCTCTTGTTGTTCTTTGGGTGTTTGGAAACGGCAAAGCATTTGCACATGAACCGGGAACCCGGCCAAGCGTTTGGAAAAGGTTTTATAATGTTGTGCGGCCAAAATGGTAGTGGGCACAAGCATCATTACCTGTTTGCCGGATAGAACCACTTTTAAGGCCGCGCGCATGGCTACTTCGGTTTTACCGAAACCCACATCTCCCACCAATACACGATCCATGGGTTTTTGTAAATCTAAATCGTGCAAAGTTTCTTCGATGGCTTGTTGTTGCCCGGGGGTTAGCGTGTAGGGGAAGGAGTCTGCAAATTCTTGTTCGATGCGTTCGTCTCCCGGCACTTGCGGAGCCGGGGTGGCCTGGCGCAAGGCTTCCATTTTAAGGATTTCTTTAGCGGTTTTTTGGGCTTCTTCCTTTACCCGTTTTTTAACATCTTTCCACGCAATACCGCCCAGCACGGAAAGCGTAGGGCGCTTCCCGCCGGCCCCGATGTATTTTTGAACTTTCTTAAAATCGTACATGGGCACATATAGTTTGCTTCCGCGGCGGTATTCGATAATCAGGCAGTCGGTGGGATTGTCTCCCGGATCCATGAGTTCCAAGCCTAAATAGCGGCCGATGCCGTGTTCTTGGTGAACTACATAATCTCCGGCTTCTAATTCCTTAAACCGCACCCGCTTGGCTCCTTGTATATCAAATTGCTTAATCACGCGTGCGGCCTGGTAATGGCGGTTTAAGATTTCGTTGGTAGTAATAAAGGCCACTTTATCTTGCGGAGAATAAAACCCCTGTGTAAGAGAAGAAATCTTGAAACCCAATGCGTGCAGACTGGGATAATCGGCGGATAGTTCGGTCATTCTGTCGAGTTCCCCGCGGTTTAGGCAACACAAAGTAATGCGGATACCTTGTTTCTGCAAAGTGTTTACTTCTCTTTCCAATAAAGCAAAGTTGGCTTGAAAAGAGATATTGGCTTTTAGCCCGCAATCGACGGCTTGATGATGGGGAAGGCGCGTGAAAACGGCTGAAGCGGAAAAAGCGGAAAAATCTGCTTCTTTTTCCGGATCGTCAAAAATATAAATACCCGAGGAAACATAATCGGCCAAGGAAGAGGTGCAGTCATTAAACTGAACAGGTAAAATAAGGGCTTCTTCCTCGCGGGAACGAGTGTTTTGGGTATCTAAATCAAAGGAACTGATAAGTTCAATTCGGTTTCCGGAAAAATACAGGCGTAAAGGCTGCGGACGGTTCAAACAAAAAATGTCCACCACGCTTCCGCGGGCGGCGTACTGGCCGGGGGTTTCCGCGTAGTCTTCGCGGGTATAGCCGTTTTCTTCCAAGCGGTCTAATAATTGTTGGCGGGGGAGGGTGTCGCCCGGCTTAATAATAAAAGTGCGGGATAAAATTTCTTCCTTGGCGGGAAGGCCCGCAAACAACCAATCATAACGGGCACACAATAAGAAGGAGGAATTTTTTTCATGTAAAATCTGCCACAAAGCGGCGGTTCGCCCGGTATCCGTTTCCGGTAAAGTAAACACAGAAGCGGAAGCGGGCGTAAATTCCCGCGCGGCATGTTCAAAATCGTCCGTGTCGTCGTGCGTGATAAATAAAACGGGTTTAGATTGGGTGAGAAATTGTTTGCAGACAAAAAACGCCCTCGCGGCACTGTTGGGCAGACCGTAGTAGTAAGTAGGGCACAAAGGCTTCGCGTTAGGCATTGTTTTTTCTCAACGCGCGGAGAACGGAACTTAGAAACTCTGCGGTTCCGTTCCGGAAATAAATGCTTCTAAAAATTTGTTGCGTTCGGAAGGCATGGCCAGTTTCCCGGTGGCGGGGTTGATATAGACCAAGGAAATTCCTTCCGGCACGGCGAAATCTTCGTTGGGTTCGTCTTTTAAGATTTCTTCCATAATGCTCGTCCACCAGCGGGCGGTGGTGCTACCGGTAAAACGGGCGCCCTGTTCGTGGGAGGTGTCATCGTCGTAACCCATCCAAGCGGCGGCAGCCGTATGAGGTGTCATGCCGACAAACCACATATCGCGGTGGCTTTGGGTGGTACCTGTTTTGCCGGCTATGTGGCGGCCCAAGCGAGAAACATACGCCCCGCTTCCGCGTTGGGTAACCCCTTTCATCATGTTAATAAGAAGGTAAGAGTTTTGAGGGGAAAATTCAGCCGATTCCAACGGAATATGTTGTTCCAAAATACGGCCGTTGGCATCTTCTACCCGTTCTATATAATAGTTGTCCGTATGAATACCGCCGTTGGCAAAAGTGCTAAGGGCAGCCAAGTGTTCGTCCATTTGCAAAACACTGACCCCTAATGCCAGGGCCGGTACGCGCGGCAAGGCGGCAGTCAGCCCCGCTTTGCGGGCCACACGCACTGTCTCCGGTACGCCGATGGCATCAATCAAATTAACGGCTACTAAGTTTTTAGATTTTTCTAAAGCTTTTCGCAGTGTAATCCAGCCTTCGTTTCTTCCACCGTAGTTTTGCGGAACCCATACATTAAAATCTTTACTGGCAATGAAAGTTTGTTTGGCTAAGTCCAAAGAGTACAAATCGGCATTTTCGTCAAAAGTGCGCCAGTTTCGTCCGTCGTAATAAAACATGGTAGGCAAATCTTTTACCAATGTAGCGGGGGTATAGCCTTTTTGCAAAGCGGCCATCCACACATAGGGCTTAAAGGAAGAACCCGGCTGGCGTTTGGCTTGGGTTACGCGGTTAAATTTACTTTCGCCGAAAGCCCGGCCGCCGACCATAACGCGCACCGCGCCGCTTTTTACATCGCGCACCATAAAAGCCCCTTGCAAGCGCGGATATTCCGCCTCCGGGTCTTTGGGAAGGAGTTCTTCGTCCGTGGGGGTGGTGTCGGCTTCGGTGTCGTTGGGGTCTATTTCGATGCCGAGCCCTTTGGCCACTTGTTCATCGTAGGCTTGCAGGGCTTCGTTCATAATTTTTTCGGCTATGGCCTGTTTTTCAATATCAACGGTAGTATAAATGTTTAACCCCGCCTTCCATAATACATCCATGCCGTATTTAGGTTCTAACATGCGGCGGATATGTTCGATAAAATACTGACCGGGTTTGCTTTCCGGAGCGGGTTGTTTTTCGGGCAGGGGTTCGGCTTTGGCTTTTTCCAACTCTTCTTTGGAAATATAGTTTTGCTGGTGCATGACGTCCAGCACTAAGTTGCGGCGGTTTTTGGCGGTTTCGGGGTTAGCAAAAGGATTGTAGCGTCCCGGTGCGGGAATAAGCCCCACGATAAGTGCCGCTTCCCCGGTAGTAAGTTCGGAAAGTTCTTTGTCAAAATATTTTTTGGCGGCAGCTTTTACCCCATAGGCTCCGCTGCCTAGGTAAATTTCGTTTAAGTATAACTGTAAGATTTCGCGTTTACTGAATTGGTGTTCGATTTGGATAGCCAAAATAATTTCGCGTATTTTGCGAATAATCTTTTTCTCTTGCGTTAAAAATACACCGCGCGAGAGTTGCTGGGTAAGGGTGGAAGCCCCCTGCTTGGCACTGCCGGTGATAATGTCGTGAATCAGTGCGCGTAAAATACCGCGGACGGAAAACCCGGCATGGGAGAAGAAATCGCGGTCTTCCATAGCCACCACCGCATTTTGCAAATCTACGGGGATATCTTCCAACGGCACCATGCTGCGTTTTTCGATGGAAAATTCGTGAATTAAGTTGTTATTGCGGTCAAACACCTTGGTGGTAAGCGAAGGGGTATATTCTTCCATCTCGTACACGGGCGGCAAGCCGGAGAAAATATAGCGCATAAACACTGCCCCGGCCAAAATGCAGATAAACAGCCCCGCCAAAGAGGAAAAAATAAAAAAACGGGAAGTAAATAATTTTGTAATCTTTTTACCCATACACTTAAATTATATCAAAAATCCCTATTGAAAAATGGGGAGGAATTAACTAACCTTTTTGGTAGAAAAACGGAGTAAAAATCTAGTACAATAATAATGCAGGACGAAAGGGGGTATTTATGGCTCAAGAAAAAAACGAAGAGCAGATAAAGCGTAAACGGTCTTGCGAGTTTTCGTGTTCTCAATGTGCCAACCGTTTGGACGGAACCTGCCCGCACGAGGTAGTGAAGTTGTCGTTTCGCCCGGAAGATTTGGAAAATATCAAAAAGAACGGTATGGCCGGTAACGACATAGTTATTTTTATCAATGCCGATACCCAGCAGGCGCTTGTTTTAAGTAATACATTTTCCAATATTACCTTGGAAGATTTAATGAAAGACAGCGCCATACATCAACAGGCTTGGTTGGAAACCCTGAAACACGGGGTTCATCACTACGAGTGGAGTTTTGAAAAAGATAATAGAGTGTATCTTTTCCAAACTACGGTAGTGGCTATGTCGGACGAGAAAGGGGTCGTTACGGGCGGACTTTCTCTATCGCGCGACATCAGTCACTGGGGAGTTGGGCGTAGCAAAGTGCTGCGGGACGGTTCTACCCCGCGTACGCTTTCCCAGATACTTATTTCCGCGCGCGAAATGGAAAAGAAAGATATTGCCAAAGCACTTCACGATGAAGTGGGTTCCATGGCCGTTATTTTGACGGCTCTTTTAAGTGTGGTGAAAACCCGTGTAAAAAAGGGCGAACAAAAACAAGCCTTGGCGGATATATCGCGTTTAGATGGGCAGATTAAAGAAAGTATCGAACGCATCAAAAACATTGTGGTTTCTCTGCGTCCGCCGAGTTTGGAAAACGACGGGGCCCTTGGGGGCGCAATCCGCGAACTCTTGGATAATATCAGCGAACTGACCCATATTCCTTACCAGTTTGATTATAAACCCGTTTCGGGCCAGTCGGGAGTATCGGATCAGGTAAAAATTTTGCTTTACCGCATTGTGCAGGAATCGCTTAATAACATTGTTAAACATGCACAGGCCAAAAATATTTATGTTTTGTTGGAAAAAACAGATGTAATTCGCCTGGTCGTGCAGGACGACGGCGTAGGTTTTAAGGTAAGAAAACAAAACTCTATTCGCCATATCGGGCTGTTAGCCATGAAAGACGGCGTAAAGTTGTTAGGCGGAAAAATTTCCATTAAAAGTTCACCGGGTAAAGGAACGCGCATAGAAGTAATTTGCCCGTGTGTGGTTTATGTGGGGGAAAAATGAAGAAAAAAATTGTACTGGCGGACGACCATGCTATCGTTCGAAACGGCGTGCGTGCCGTGCTTGAAAATTTGGGCAAAGATATGGAAGTAATTGCCGAGATTTCCAACGGGAAAGATTTGGTGGAATTTGCCCAAAATAACAAAGCAGATGTATATGTGGTGGATATTTCCATGCCGATACTAAACGGTATCGAAGCCGTGGACCGTATCGTCAAACAAGATCCCGAAGCCAAGGTGGTTATGCTGAGCATGTATGATGACCGGGTTTCGGTAGAAAAATCGCTCAAGGCCGGGGCCAAAGGTTTTATCGTAAAAGTTTCCACTGCCGATGAAATCGTAGATGCCATCGAAGAAGTATCGGCCGGGCGTTTTTACCTGTGCAGTAAGGTTTCCAAATATGTAGTGCAAGGTTTTTTAGGTAAAACAACTCCCCGTAACAAACGGGATTCTTCGGGCTTAACTCCCAAAGAAAAAGAGGTACTGCAACTCATTGCCGAAGGGTATAGCAGCAAAGATATTGCCAAGTCGTTCAACCTTTCGCTCAATACAATTCATGTGCACCGTAACAACATTATGAAAAAACTGGGTATTCACAAACAGGCGGAACTGGTGCGTTTTGCCATTAAAGAAGGAATTGCCCAACTTTAGTTAAAGGATTTTACTATGCGTATTATTGCCGGCACTGCCCGTGGACGGAGAATTTTTTCCGTGTCTAAAAACTTACCGGTCAAACCGATTTCAGACCGGATTAAACAATCTTTATTCGATATTTTGCGCCCGCGCATTACCGGGGCCATTATGTTGGATTTATTTGCCGGAACGGGCAATGTGTCTTTGGAAGCCCTTTCCCGCGGGGCCATGAAAACCGTTATGGTAGACCGCGAACCGGCCTGTATTAAAAATATCCACCGCAACTTGGCGCATTTAGGTTTTGAAGACCGTGCCAAAGTGCTGCGCGGTGATGTATTAAAACCGCTTGATTGGGTGATGCCTTACAGCGATAACGAAGGGTACGATATTATCTTTATGGGGCCGCCTTACCGCGATATTAACAACAAAATGCTCTCTTTTTCAGAGCCTGCCTTAAAAAATGTGGCCGAGGCCCGTCTGCTGGCTCCAAACGGAATTGTGGTATTGCAAACGCATAAAACGGAAGAATTTGCCGTGCCGGACAGTTTGGAAATTTACCGCGTAGAAAAATACGGTGATACCTTGGTACATTTTATGCGTGCCGCCGAAAAAAAGGAAGCCTGATTCATGAATAGCGATGTGCGCGAATTAAACTATTCCAAAATAAAAACCTATATGGAGTGCCCACTTCTATATAAATATAAGTATATAGACGGTCGGCGGGAAGGATTGGTGCCCGCTTCTTCTTTGGGGGTTTCAATTCACCGCGCTTTGGAAGAATACCACCGCGATTGTAATGACCCTTCCGAACTGCTTGCTTATTATGATGATTGTTGGTTGGGGGCGGGCTATTCTTCTTCCGGCGAACAAATGGAGTGGTACTTAAAAGGGCAAAAAATGTTGGAAAAATATGCCGAACGCGAATATGAACGCAAAACCACGGTGGACAGCACCGAACGGGAGTTTATTTTCCAGGAAGGGGATTGGACTTTACGCGGAAAAATAGACCGTATTGATAAACACCCCGACGGTTCTTGGGAAGTTATCGATTATAAAACGGGTACCGATGTGGACTTGTCTATCCCGGTTACGGATTCGTTGCAAATGGGAATTTATGCGGTTGGTGCCCGACGCGCTTGGAATATGCAAAAAGGAAAAGCCAGTTTTTATTTCGTAGCGTATGATACCGTACAATCGGCTCCGTTTGAAGCATTTGACGAACGAAAAATTTTAGACACCTTTATCGAAATAGGCAAGAAAATAGAGGCGGAAAACTTTGAGCCTAATTTGGAGCATTGCCAAAATTGCGCCTTCAAAGACCGTTGCGAAAAATCTTGTGCAGCCGGTGAGGAGAAACCCTTAGACTTTACCGGTTCTTCTCCGGCCTGAAATATTTTTCCGTCAATCAAAAACCCCGAGTATTTCTCGGGGTTTTTTGTTGGGAAAGAGCGTGTCAGTTTTTGAAAAAATAAAAGGCAATAATTGCTAAGCCCAATGCCAATCGGTAGTACACAAAAACATTAAAACTGTGGTTTCTAATGTATTTCATCAACCACCCGATAACGGCCAACGCTCCCAAAAAAGCACTGACAAAGCCGCAAACCAGCGGAGCATTAAAATCTTGCCAGGATAAGTGTGTCATTTCCAACACGGCTGCTCCCGCAATAATGGGCGCGGAAAGCAAAAAGGAAACTCTCGCCCCCGCTGCGCGCGTAAGCCCCAAAAGCAGGGCCGCCGTAATGGTTATCCCGCTGCGTGATACCCCCGGCATAATGGCCAACGCCTGTGCACAGCCGATAAGAAGAAAAGTGCTAAACGGAATAGAAAAAATATCTGTTCCGCGGGTATTTCGGTTGCCGCGTTTATCGGCCCACCACAACAGAAGTGCAAAGCCCATTAAACAAGCGGCAATCATCAGCGGGTTTCTAAAGGTATGTTCGGCCCAATCGTTTAACAGAAATCCTGCCAGCCCGGCCGGTACGGTGGCGGCGGCTAAATACCAAAGGACTTTCCCTTCGCGGGAAGCGGGGCGGGAAAGGCCGTTTTTGATTAAGACAAACCAATCTTTTGCAAAATATAACAATACTGCAAGCAAAGTGGCCGCATGAAGCATTACATCAAAAGCAAGGCCCTGATATTCTTGCCCGCGGAAAAAGGGCAGGAGTACCAAATGGGCAGAACTGGAAATGGGTAAAAATTCGCCCAATGCTTGTAAAAGTCCTAACAAAACAGCATCTAAAATAGTCATCTTTTATTCTCCAAAATATACGAGGTTCGGGGTTTTATCCGTAAAAGAAAACACGGCAAAAGATCCGGGGGAAAACGGACGGACTTGTTTTGCCAATAAATGGGTTAAATAAGATACATTGGGGTTATGCCCCACCGCAATTACCGTATCGCGGGTTTGCAAATTTTCCCACAGAAACTCAAAAACATCTTGTTCTTCGTGCATACCGTTTAATTCCGCAGCCGTTTGCAGAGGAAATCCGAGCGTTTGTGCCAGAACTTCTGCCGTTTGTCGGGCGCGCAACAGGGGACTGGTCAAAATCAGGCCGGGTTGCAGCCGGCGCGAAAGAAGTTGCCCGGCTGTTTGGCGTGCCTTGGCAAAACCTTCCTCGGACAAAGGGCGTTCGGCGTCGGTATTTACCCGGGCCACATACCCCGGCAACGCGTGTGCATGGCGTACGATAATAAGGGTTTTCGTCATAAACGGTTGGCGTCTTTTGTTTTCGCTCTTAAAAATGTAATAATAAAGAAAGCCACTTTATTTTACTATTTTTATCAGGTATTTATGGAACTGTTTTACGCGCATTATCCGTCCTTGGAAAAATCTTTCCTTCGTTTTGTCCGCACGCGCCGCCAAAGTCCGCTCGAGAAGTGGCTGATTGTTTGTTCTTCTAGTTTTCTATCCAAGCGCCTGTCTGCCGAATTGGCAAAAGAATACGGTGCCGTGGCCAATTTACATTTTGCCACACCGTCTTCGCTTCTTCGCCAGTTAGATAGCGAAATGGGCGCGGCTTTGCCCGAGTTCCCGCAAGATAACCTGCGCGATTTTTTAATCAAAGAAATTTTAGCGGAGCCCGGTTTGAACCGTTATCCCGTCTCGCGCGGTTTTGTGCAGGCTTTGAAAGCTTCCCTGCGCGACTTGGCTGATGCCCAAGTAGATGTAGAAGTGTGGGAGGAATACCTGCAAACTTTGCCCGCGGAAACCCTCCCCGAAGAGAAAGAACGCCTTTGCTGGTTGGCAAAAGTTTATCGCCGTTACCAAGAATGCGAAGCCAAAGTGCCCGGTTTCCGTCCGTATCAGCAAATGTTTGAGCGTGCTTTGGGACAGGTGGAAAATTCACCTTTTTTGCGCGAATTTAAGCAAATCGTTTTTTATGGTTTCTATGATATGCCGGGGCGGCAACAGGAATTTTTCAAACACATTTGTTCCGTATATTCTCCGGCCGTGTTTGCTCCTTACAAAGACCATGCCGCCTATCGTTTTGCCGAAAAGTTTTTTAGGAGTAATTGGTTAGGAATTTCCAAAACCGCCCAAAATGTAGATCAAGACGATTTCGGTGTTTTGGGTGCGTCCGGGAAAAGTTTGTTTGAAGCCCGTGCGGGGGAATCATGCGCGGGGGTGGAAGTCTGGTCAGCACCGGACGCTCGCGGCGAACTATTTTTTGTAGCCAAAGAAATTTTGCGTTTGGTGGAAAAAGAAGGATACCACTTTTCCGACATTGCGGTACTTGCGCGCAATACGGCACCATATCAGGACGAAATTCGCCGTGCATTTAAGCAAAATTTTATTCCGTTAGATGCGTCTTTCTCTTATTCGTTACGGCATCTTTCTTTAGGGATATTCTGTTTCAATTTATTTTCACTTCTTGCGCGCGGGTGGGAACGAAATGATGTGTTGTCGGTTGTTTCTTCTCCCTATTTCAAATACGCGTACAAAAAAAATTGGCGCAAATTGATTAACAAATCGCTTGTCAGCCGCGATTTTACCCAATGGAAAGATTTGCTCCCCCAAACGCAACATTACGACCCGGAATTGATGACCTGGTTGGAAAACTGTAAAAAGGGATTGGAAGATTTAAATAAAGCCCGTTCATGGACGGATGCCTCCGCGGCGGCGGTCAGTTTTCTAAAAGATAATGTAGCCGAGCAAAACCTTACTCCCCGGGAAACGGATATTTTCCGCACCGTGTGCGAAAAAATTTCTTCTTTGCAAAGATATGCGGTGATGCGCCCCGACTGCCGCGAGGGAGAGTTTTTACCGGAACTAACAGATGCGCTTCTTTCACTTTCTTTTAATGAAGCCGAATCGGTGCGCGGCGGGGTTACTTTTACAGATGCCGTCCGCGGGCGCGGTTTGCGTTATAAAGTGGTATTCCTATTGGGACTCAATGAAAAATCATTTCCCATGTCCGTCCCAGAAGACCCTGTTTTGCGCGATTACTACCGCTATATTTTGCGCGACGGATTGGGGTATTGGATAAACCAAAAAGTAGAACGATTTGACGAAGAACGACTCCTCTTTTTCAGTGCCGTTACCACCGCTTCGCAAAAACTGTATGCGCTTTACGCTCGCGGAACGGAAGACGGAAAGAATATGGTTCCTTCCGTGTTTTTAGCGGAACTGGCCCGTGTTTGTTGTATCGACTGGCAAAATAAACAAGCCCCGCGTATCAGTGGCCGTTTGGCGGAAAGAATAGCAAGCTTTCCTTCCGGTTTTTTAACGGAAGCGGAGCTTTCTTATTCTTTGTCTTTGCATCCGCAGACCGCCGAAGAAAAATACCTGCAGGCAGGTTTATTGACCGAAGCAAAAAAGCGCTCGCTTGCTTGTGCGTTGGCCCTCAACCGTACGGGTAACCTTACTGCGTATGACGGGCAGATTTCAAGCGGAGAAGATTTTCTGGAGCGGATTAACAAAAAGAAAGGTTTTTCTTGTACGGCGTTGCAGTCTTTGGCGGCCTGTCCGCTGAAATACTTTTTTGAAAAAGGCCTTCACTTGCGGGAAGAAGACCCGCTAAGCCGCCAAGAATTGGCCCCCAATTACCGAGGAACGGTGTACCACAAAATTTTGCAAAATTTCTACACCGAACTTTTACGCTTGGGAATTACCAACAACACCCTTTTCTCCGGGGCGGAAACTTACTTGGAACGGGCCGTTTCATCGAGTTACACGCTTTGCTCGTACAAAGAATTTGGGCTCTACCCGGTGGTGTGGCAGGTAATTTTAGAAGAAATCTGTGCCCAATTGCGCGCATTTATTGCAGATGATTTGTTCACTCAGGGCCCTTATATCCCTTCCTATTTTGAAAAAGAATTTTGTGTTTTCGCTCCCGAAGAACTTCCTTTCAAAATCAACGGAGTAATCGATCGGGTAGATGTGGACGAAAAGAGCAAAACTTTTTTGGTAATGGATTATAAATCTTCCAAAAAAGGCACGAAAGATTTAGCGAACGACTTTTTTAATAAACTTATTTTTCAACCTTTCCTATATGTGTGGGCCGCGCAACACATGGAAGAATTTGTTTCTCTTAAGCCGGCCGGGTCGGGGTTGTTATCCATCAAAGACGGTTTTTCCCGGCAGGACTTGCCTTTTAGCCGTTGGGAAGATATGCGTCCCCAAGCGGAAAAATTACTCACGGCCTTGGTGAACCTGATTAAAGAAGGAAATTTTTTCTTAAATAACGAGCATAAAAAAGTGTGCGACTATTGCCCGTTTGCTTCTATTTGCCGCCGGGACGCCTTCCGCCCGCTCATGCGTGCGCGCAAAAGCGACGGGCATAAAAAAATAAAGGAGATTTGCCAAGCATGGAAATGAAGGAAAACCGTTTGGAAGTTCAAACCGAACTTAATATAAACATGGTGGTTGAGGCCGGTGCCGGCACGGGGAAAACCACCCTGCTTATAGACCGCTTGTGCTTGGCGGTGTTGGTGCATGCGGTAGCAGTGGAAAAACTGGTGGCCCTTACTTTTACCGAAAAAGCCGCCGCCGAAATTAAAACCCGTTTTATTTTCAAATTACAAAAATTGGTAGAAACCATTAAACTTCAACGCTCGGCCCGCCAAAAGCAAGAGGCTGATGAGCCGTTAACCCAAGAAGAAACAAAAGCCGTAAAAGAATCGGACAAAACCCTGGACTTGTTGCGCGCGCACTTTATGGACGATGCCCCCGAAGTCGCCCGCGAGCCGCTTGAAAAGCGCCAAGAAAAATTGGAAGATTTATGGATTTCCCGCGCGGAGACGGCTTTGGCCCGTTTGGACAGAAGTTCTATCGGCACGATTCACGGCTTTTGTGCCGATATTTTGAAGGCATTTCCGTTGGAAGCGGGCTTAACCCCCAATGCGGAAATTGATTCCGGCCAAAAAAGCGAGCGTTTGTTTGATGCATACTGGAATACTTTTTTGGATAAAGAACTGGGCGAAAATGCGCCTCGCCCCGATAAGTGGAAAATCCTTCTGCCCGAAGTTTCCTTAACCGATTTGAAAAAATTTGCCCGTCAATTATGTAGCGGGAAAATAGATCATTACGACTATTGGGCCCATGCCGAAGAAGTGGCTGCCGTTTGTGAAGCAAAGGCTGCTCGTGCCGTGGAATGGAGCACCGCCTACTTGCCGGAAGGAAAAGAAAAACGCCGAAGCGAAAAGAGCCTTATTTGGGCAGGAAAATCACTGTTGCGTACCGTTAAATTTTTGCGTGAACGGGTGATTCTTCCCCCGGTGGAAGATGCAAAACCCTCCTTCCCGGATAGTCCCGTTGCCGGGTGGGACAAAGAGGCGCATGAAGAAGCCAAAGCCCTTGTTGCGTTTGCCGAAAAAATCACGCCCGAAAATCAACAACTCTTTTTAACCGCGTGGGAACTGGTAAAAGATTTAGCTGCTACCGTGCGCGCGGAATTTGCCAAGGAAGGCATTTTAAGTTTTGACGACTTAATCGTTAAAACTCGCAATTTACTGCAACGCGATTTTTATGTGCGCCGCCAATTAAAAGAGAAATTTGATGTATTGTTTGTGGACGAATTCCAGGACACAGATCCGGTGCAAGGCGAACTCCTCTTGTTTTTAGCGGAAGAAAAATCTTCGGCGGCAGCATATTGGCCGGAGGTAAAACTCGCGCCCGGGAAATTGATTGTGGTGGGAGACCCTAAACAATCTATCTATCGTTTCCGCGGAGCCGATATTACAGCCTATGAACTGTTTACCGATTTAATTTTGCAACAAGGCGGAAAGAAATGTTTTCTCCAGTGCAACTTCCGTAGTGTTCCCGATATCGTTTCCACCGCTAACAGTGTTTGTTCGAAAGCCATGGTGCAAGAGCCCACTTTCCAACCGGCCTATGTGCCCATTTTCCCCACCAAACCGGCCGGGAAATCGGCGGTGGAGTGGGTGTTTGTTGCTTTGCCCGAGAAAGAAAGAGGTTCGGAAAAAGACAAAGTAGATTTGTTCCGTTATAATCAAGGAGAACAGATTGCCCAATGGATTAAGGCCCATGTCGGCCACATGAAATTGGCGGACGGCTCCCCGCTTTCCTACCGCGATATTACAATTCTTTCTCGTGCTACCACCACTTCGGGCCCTTATACAGATGCTTTGCGCCGGCACGGTATCCCGTTTAATGTGGAGGCGGACAAAGATTTCTACCGCAAACAGGAAATTCACGATTTTCTAAGTTTGTTGCGCGTGGTGTGCGACCCGGACGATTCGGTTGCACTGACGGGCGTGTTAAGAAGTCCGTTCGGCGGTTTTACTGACGAAGAAATTTACCAAATTGCCAATCGGGGTGAACTGAATCTTTCCGTTACCCCTCAAGACCCGCGCCTTGCGGAATTTTATGTTACCCTTCGTCATTTAATTGATTTATTGGGTCGGGTGAGTTTGCAGGAATTTTTGGTGCAAGTGCTTACTACCGTGTTCCTGCCGGAATCTTGTGCGGCGGCTTATGACGGAGAACAAACTTTAGCCAACCTCAACCGCCTGGTATTATTGGCAGAAGGTTTTTGCGGAGAAAGTGCCGCCGGGTTGGGGCAATTTTTGGCAAAAGTAGAAGATTTGATGAAAAACCACCCGGAGATGTTGGGCGCTCCCACCTCGGACGATGCACTGGACGCCGTATCCGTCATGACGGTTCACAAATCAAAAGGGTTGCAGTTTCCGGTGGTCATTTTGGCAGATTTGTCCAAAAAAGACAGCGGAAATTCTGCAAAAGATGATCATATTTTTTCTTGGCAATACAATATGCACGGGCTTCGCGTCGGGAAAATAGCAGACGCCAATTTGCTTTTTTTGGAAGAAGAACAGAAAAAGCATAGCCGTTGCGAAGAAATTCGCGTACTTTATGTAGGCTTAACCCGTGCCAAGGAGCATATGGTGTTGGTGGCGGATAACCGCAAAAACACCTCGCAATTGGCACAGGCTTTTAGGCGGTGCGGTCTTTTCCCGAGTGGGGATAGCGAGCAAAAAGAATTGAAACAGTTGGAACTTACCGTCCCCGTTAGTTTGATGCCATACCAAGAGACGGATGAGTTTATTTTCCGTACTTCTTCGCAGGAACGCGAAGTGCCTTTTGAACACGATGTGCCCGCGTGGAAAACGGCTTTTTCTGCCCGTAAAGCCAAATACGAACAAATGGCGGGGGAGAAAAATTTAGCTCCCAGCGAACTGGCGGGGCTTGCGCTTTTAAGTGAAGAACAACGCATCGGTGCGGAAGTAGGAACGGTGTGCCACCGCGCGTTGGAACTGCTTGTCAGCCGTAAAGAAACGGACGCGGCCACCGCCGTCAAGCAAGCGGCCGCTTCCACGGCATTTGCGCAACACGAAGAGGCCGCCGCCGGAATTATTGTACCGTTCAGCAAAAGTCCTCTTTTCAAACAGATTTCCTCCTGTGAAGTATTAGCCTGTGAAATGCCCTTTTCGTTCGCGCAAGAAGGCATAGTTACTTCGGGGGTGATTGATTTGCTCCTCAAAAAAGCGGACGGAACGGTGTGGGCGCTGGACTACAAAACCGATCGTGTGCACCCCGGCGGGGAAGGAAAAATTTTGGAAAAATACCGTCCGCAACTTGCCGTCTATTCCCAAGCGGTGCAAAAGTTGTTCCCGAAACAAAAAGTGATTTGTTCGGTGGTTCTTTTGCGCACATTTGCGGCGTTGGACTTATAAAAGATAAAATATTAAAAACAATTTTTAGGAGAAATACTATGTTTGATAAACTCGGTCAATTAAAAGATTTGTGGAAACTTAAAAACCAGATGGAAGAAATCAAAAAACGCTTGGACAACATGGTTATTAAAGTGGAAAGCCCCCGCCATGTGTTCGAACTGACCATTTCCGGCTCGCAAGAAGTGAAAGAAGTAAAAGTAGATGCGCTTGCCAAGAATTTTTCCGAAGCGGAATTGGCGGACGATTTGAAAGCCGTTATCAACAAAGCCGTGCGCGACAGCCAAGGTATGGCCGCGCAAGCCATGGGCAACTTCGGCATGCCCCAAGCCTAATATGTACGAGGATAAAAACATAGCCGTATTCGGGGTATCGCAAGATTCGTCCAAATACGGGTACAAAATTTTTTCTACCCTCTTGGAAAAGGGGTTTTCCGTCTATGCCGTTAACCCCAAAGGGGGGGAGGTGTTCGGTAAAAAAATCTATCCTTCCCTAAAAGAAGTTCCTGTTCCCGTGGAGGTGGCAATTTTTGTGATTCCTCAAAAAGCACTACTAAATGCGGTGGAACAGTGTGAAAACGGGGGGGTAAAAGAAATTTGGTTTCAACCGGGAACGGAAGATCCCACCGCTTATAATGCTACCAAAGAAGCCGGTATGCGCCCTGTAAACGGGTGTTTTATGGTGGATAACGGGTTTTGGTAATTTATGAAATACAACCGCTTAGGTCAAACGGATTTACATATTTCCGCCGTCGGCCTGGGCGGTTGGCCTTTTGGCGGCGGGTACGATTGGGGGGATTTGGACGAAAAAACCGCTGCCCGTTCGGTAGAAGCGGCCTTGGAACAAGGCGTCAACTGGATAGATACCGCCCCGGTGTATGGGGACGGCGAAAGCGAGTCTTTTTTAGGCAAGGTTTTACGCAGTAAACGGGGAAAAGCCCTGCTTGCTACCAAATGCGGGCTTGTTAAAAACGGCTCGTGGACAGACCACGATTTATCCCCCAAAGCCGTTCGCACGCAATTGGAAAATTCGCTCACACGCTTGCGAACGGACTATATTGACCTGTACCAAATTCACTACCCCGACCCGAAAGTTTCTTTGACCGATGCGTTGGAAACACTGCTTCGCTTAAAAGAAGAAGGAAAAATTCGTCATATAGGCGTATGCAATTTTTCGGCGGAACTGTTAAAAGAAGCCGCGGAAATCACCCCCATTGCCTGTGTACAAAATGAATATTCCCTGTTGCACCCACAGAAAGGAAATGAAGTCTTTTCCGTTTGCCGCGAAAAGGGGATAGGGTTTGTCGGTTACGGAACTTTGTGCGGGGGAATTTTAAGCGGAAAATATAAAAAAGAGCCGAATTTCCGCCGAGCCGATGCGCGCAATTATTTTTACAAGTCTTATCGGGGGGCTTCTTTTGAGGCGGCGCAACAGGTGGTGGCGCGTATCAAAAATATGGCGGAGCAGAAAGGGGTATCTCCCGCGGAAGTGGCGGTAGGCTGGGCATTAACGAGCCCAACCGTGACGAGCGCGCTGGTGGGGGCCCGTACGGAAGAACAAATTTCACAAAATACCAAAGGGGCGGAGGTTCCACTTTCCCCGCAGGAAATAGCATATTTGGAGGGGCGTGTATGCTCGTGCATCAAGTAGAACAATATGTTCAGCAGGTGTTGCCTGCGCTGGGAGTAAACAAACTGAGGGAAATTTCCCGCCTGCTGTTTGAAATTTGCAAGCGCGAAGGTACCACCCCGCAAGAAATTTTACAACCCGACAAAAATTTAACTTTTGAATCTGTTAAAAAAACCTTACTCAAGCGTCGCTATCCGGTGAATTTTAAGACGGCGGCCAAAAATCGGTTTTATTTGCCTAAGTTGGAGTTGGACCCTGCCTTGCAGGCAGATTTATCTGCGCGTCCTTTTTACCCTAAAACCGTTTACATAGAAAATTCCGTAAAGGATAGCGAACTGGCCGACCGCGTAAAAAAAGCCTTTCCGTTGGCGGAATTTAAGGAAACGGACGGCAAAACCCAAGTGGGCAGTGCCAATTTTTCCCGCCGTACCGACACCTTGCTTATCCACAAAGAAAAATACGACTTTCTAAAACCCTGCCCGTGCAGTTGCGGTTCGGCGGGTTGCGGGTATAACTTGATAAATCTGGGTTTTGGTTGCCGTTTTGAGTGCGAGTATTGCTTTTTGCAACAGTACCAAAATTTACACGCTGTTTTGCTTCCCGCCAATGTGGACGAATTTTTGCAAAAAATAGATGATGCCCATTTTAACAAGGGGCCGTTTGACCGCCCGCGCATCGGCAGCGGAGAGTTTACCGATTCTTTGGTGTTTGACGATTTAACGCAGTATTCCCAAAAAATCGTTCCGTTTTTCCGTGCGCGCCCACACTTGCAGTTTGAATTCAAAACAAAAAGCGTAAATATCGGCGGACTTTTGGAAGCGGGCGGGGCTGAAAATGTGGTTACTTCGTGGTCGGTCAATTCGGCGCGTATTACCAACGAGGCCGAACATTTTACCCCGGGTTTAACCGAGCGCTTGGCGGCGGCTTGCCAAACGGCCAAGGCCGGGTATCGCTTGGGCTTTCATTTTGACCCGGTGGTTATTTACCCCGGTTGGAAAGAGGAATATGCCCGCACCGTACAAGAAATGGCCGACACTTTGCCGATTGAAAAAATCGCTTGGATAAGTGTGGGAACCTTGCGCTTTAGCCGCGAACTAAAGAAAATGATAGAAAACCGTTTTCCGCAAAACTTTATACTGGACGGGGAATTTTTATTAGATTTTGACGGTAAAATGCGCTACGGGGACGAAGAACGGCGGGAAGTGTATTCGTTTATGATGCCGCTACTGCGTAAAACCTTTCCCAAAACGCATGTGTATTTATGCATGGAAGACCCGCAGGTTGCCAAAGATTTTTGGTAACGGAAAAGTAGCCAAAACGCGGAAAAATTTTTATAATAAATTATATTTGTTGTAAGGAGTTTGATTCTTGCCTAAGCCTTAAACGTGGCTTACATACAATTTTTACTGTTTTTGGAACCGCATGAAGAATGCGGTGCGCTGTTGGGATACCAATGGCACATGAACACTCCAAAAACAGTCGTTTTAGGCACAATATACCCGAGCTGATCCCTTGGGTGTATTGTGTCGAGTGTTTCCTGCCATATTTTATATGGCGGGAGACCACGGCTGTTATCATTTGGGTTAGTGTTCATGGCTCAAATATAACAGCCGTTTTTATTTTATCTGTTATACCTTGGGCCATTTATACAAGGAGAAAAAAATGAAAAAAATAGTTGTGATGGTTGGTTTATTGCTGTTTGGAAGTGTTTTTGCTTCTGCTCAAAGTGGACTAAATGTAGGAGATACAGTGCTTTCTTTTTCTTTGGGGATTGGAAATGCAACTAACACCGTAGAAGGATATGATTGGGGGGATAATGTTGCTCTTTCTTATGGAGGGCAAGTTATGAAAATGGTATCTCCTTTTGTGGGATTGGGGGTGGAATTGAACGGAAATAATTTTGCGAGTGTTAATAATTCCCAAAGAATTTATATTCAATCTCAAAGTTATTTGGAAACTGTAGACTGTAATGTGGATATTTGGAATTTAATGTTGGCTGGGAAATTCTATTTATCTCCTATAGAATCTTCTGGACGCGTGTATATCCCCTTGGGGGTTGGTATTGGTTTTAGTGATATAGATATTAACTATTCAATAGAGGGAATGGGGAGTCTTCATGATAAAAGTTCTAAAGTAGGAGTTGCTTGGCATGCCGGTTTTGGTTTTGAAGGAGATATGACAGATAACCTTATTTTCGGTTTGGAAGCAAGGTTTAGTGGTACGAGAGCAAAAGTAGATTTATTAGATAAAAACACTAATCTTATTCATTTCCAAGTAGCTGCTCGCTTGGGTTATAAATTCTAAGTCTATCCATTAAAAAACCGCCGCAGATTTTCTGCGGCGGTTTTATTTTACAGAAAAATTTATAACTCAATAACCAACATAGAAGGTTTGATTAAATACAGCAAGTTAATCAATGCTCCTAAACTTAAAAACGGCCCGAAGGGGATAGCGTCGGACTTGTTTTTCCCTTTGAAAATCATAAGGAAAATGGCATAGATAAGCCCAAACAGCGAGCCCAATATAACGGTTGTAATAACCCCTTCCCAACCGATTAAGGCCCCCACGCCTGCCATCAGTTTTACATCGCCTCCGCCCATGGCTTCTTTTTTGAACATCCAAGTACCTAAAAGGGCAATTCCCAACACGCCAAGTAAACCCACGGTGGCCCCTAACAGGGATAACAACTCCCGTTGCCACCAGATACCTTCAAAATTGGGGTTACACCAGGCAAACGCAAGGCCCCATACAATAAGCCCCAAGGAAAAGCGGTCGGGGATAATCATGAGTTCTAAGTCGATAATGGAAAGGGTAATTAACGCATACACGGCTGCCAGCACAACAAAAGTCCACAGTGTAAGCCCCAAGTGCCATACGCACAATAAAGTAAGCGCGCCCGTTAAAAGTTCCACAACCGGGTATTGCATGGAAATGGGGTTTTTGCATTTGCGGCATTTGCCGAGTAAAAACAGATAACTAAGAACAGGGATATTGTCGTACCAGGCGATGCGTGCCCCGCATTTGGGGCAGCCCGAAGGTGGCCACACGATAGATTTTTCTCGTGGGATACGGTAGATACAGACATTTAGAAAACTGCCCACAATCAAGCCGAAAATAGTGGCAAAAACAAGTGTAAAGGTTTCCATATAAAAACTCCGTTAAATATAAAAATCCCCCGGTGCTTTTGGGCCCGGGGGAAAAAGGTTAATGCGTGTGCCAGGCTTTGCCGTAACTGTCGTCCTTTTCTACATTTACGAAAAAATCGCCGTAGCGCGGGTCTGCCGGATCGCTGATATAAGCCCAGCCCCCTGTTTTGGTAAAAGCCTGCTCAAAATTTCCGTGAGAAACATGAGCCGAAGGCGGATACCCGGGCACGGTGGCTTGCGGGATTTTTTCGATGTATTGCGGGATAAGGCTGGAGAGGTCATCAGTAGGGTAGTTACCTTGATGTTCCCCATAGTATGCGGCAATGGCGCTGCGTACTTTTACCAATTTATGTTTGGTACTGCCCTCTTGGGCTTTGTGTACGAGTGCCATAAATTTCGGCACGGTAAAACCAAACAGTAGTGCAAATACTACTACCGTAATAGCAATTTCCATGACCGTAAAGCCTTTTTTCATACGCACCTCTATTTCAAGTTTAATGCCACGCGCACAAATACTTTAGCATCGCCCAGCGTATTTTTGATGCTGGAGTATTCGTTGGGTTGGTGGGCCATATCATCGAGTTTGGAACATACCACAGCCGGGTAATCGGCATTACGCAGGAAGGAACCCACCGTTCCGCCGCCCACACCCATGATACGCGGTTCGTTTTTGTAAATGGCTTTGATGGAATCGCGTGTTAATTTTACAAAAGCCGCTTTGTGATCCGTCGGTTTAGAGGCTTCGTTAATAGCAATATCCATTTTAACCGTTACTTTGAATTGTTTTTCGATTTTCTTGGTAATTTTGGTGATTTCCGCCAATACTTCTTTGTTGGAGTAGCAGGGAAGTACGCGGCAATCTAAATAGAAAACATCGGTTCCCGGAATCGTGTTTACATTGGGAACATTGGCTTCGCGTTTGGTCGGTTCGAACGTGCTGGCAACGGCCGGAGCGAAAAGTTTGTCTTTTTTATTGAATTTTTTGGCTAATTGGTCAAAGGCTACAATCAAGTAAGCGGCCGCACGGTTGGCGTTGTTGCCGGCATAAGGCATGGAAGCGTGCGCTTGTTTGCCTTGCACGGTAAATTTAAGCCACAACATATTTTTTTCGGCCACTTCCACCATGGTTCCGTCCGGGTTTCCGCCGTCGGGCACCAAGAATACATCGTCTTTACCGAAAGTTTTGGGGTGTTTTTTCAAAATGGCTACAACCCCGTACAGGCTGCCCATTTCTTCATCGGCGTTGAGCAAAAGGGCATAATCGCACGCGGGGCGGACACCGCAGTCCATAAGGGCTTTGGCGGCCAATAAACCCGATACCAACCCTTGGTGATTGTCTTCCGAACCGCGCCCGTAAATTTTATCCCCTTTCACAACGGCTTTGAAAGGATCCGTTTTCCAGAGGGATAAGTCCCCCGGAGGCACCACATCCATGTGGGCCATGATCCAAAGGGTTTTTTTACGGTTTTGGCCGTAGTAGCGGGCAATAATGTTGGGGCGTACGCCGCCTTCGGCTTGGGGGTCTTTGATATTGATGACGGAAATTTCGTCAAATTTCATTTGTTTCAAAACGGAAAGTAAGTAAGCGGCTTTGGCCCCTTCGCCTTTACCGCCTTCTTGGGGGGACAGGGCTTCCAGCGGAATCATATTGCTTTGCAAATCAATGACATCTTGCTTATAAGAATCGATTTTCTTAAATAAAGTTTTTTCCATAAAATATCCTCAGCCAAGCCCGATTAAATGGGGTTGGCTACATCTATAAATTCGGTTTGAACCTCAAACCGTTTGGCTACCAGTTCCATGAGGGCTTTGATGCCTGCTTTTTCGGAATTATAATGCCCCAAGGCCACACAGTTGATGTGTCCTTCCCGGCACCACTCTTGGACGGGTTCGTCCACTACGCCGGTAACATACAAATCCATTTTTTGGCTGATAGCCTGCGGCAAAAGGCTGTGTGCCCCGCCGCTTACCACCGCCAAGGAGCCGATTTCTTTCGGCCCGTAAGCGAACACTTGCGCTTTGGTTTGGCAGTAGTTTTCCAGGGTGGTTACTAACTGGTCTAACGGGGCATTTACCACGCCCGAAAAGCCAATCGTTTCCCCGTGGTACACGCCAAAGGGTTGTACCCGTTGCGCGTTTACGGCACGCATCAAACAGGCATTATGCCCTATTACGGAGTGTTTATCCAACGGCAAATGATAAGCAACCAAGTTGATATCATTTTTTAACAGAAACGCCACCCGTTCCTTAAAAAGCCCGGTAAGCGGTTGTTCCTGCCCCCACAAAAGACCGTGGTGCACGATAATCATATCCGCTCCCGCCGCTTTGGCTTTGTGAAAGAGTTGCAACGAAGCCGACACGCCAAACACAATTTTGCCGACGCGCGGCGTCCCTTCTACCTGCAGGCCGTTGCGGCTTGCATCCGGTATTTGGGCACTGTTTAAGTAAGTATCTAAAAAGTGCAGAACATCTTCACAATTCACCATAGATTTATGTTATCATTTTATTACAATGAAAAGAATACTTTTTTTACCGATTTTTATGATTTTATTTTCTTTTTGCGCTCAGGCGGAAGAAATCCCGGTTGCGCCCTACCTGCCCGCGCAAGAAAACAAAACTTCCGCCGAGGCACCCATTACGGTGCAGTTTCCTTACGAAAAAATGACCGTTTCCCGCGGCGCAAAAAACATTTTCCTGTTCGGGAAAATCAATTTACCCGGCAAAGTGTCTTTGGATATTAACGGCGTATCTGTTCCCGTCCACCCGAACGGAGCCTTTTTGGCATTTCTGCCGGTGGAAAATGGCGAAAATGCCTTCCTGTTAACCGCTACTAACGGGCAGGAAACCGCCCGTGCGTTACGCCATGTGCGGGTGCCGGGAGTGAAATGGAAAGATTTGTCGGGCCGGGCCGCCTTTGACCCGGACGAACTCTTCCCGCAAGCCCCTACCGAACTGTTGCCGGGTGATACCGTGGGGCTCTACGCGCGCGCCACGCCGGGAGCCGAAGTGACGGCTACGCTCAGCGGGCTTAAAAACGGAAAAAATATCCCGCTACAAGAAGTTTCTTTTATGCCGGGCTTGTACCGGGCTAAATTTACGATTTCTCCCGATCAAAAACCGAAAACGGCTAAAATCGTTTATCACTTAAAAAACGGGCCGCAAAATACAAAAGCCAAAATTACCGCTTCCAAAAAATTAAAAGTCCGCTCTTTCAAAGAGCCTTTTACTTATGCCCAAGTCAAAACTCCGGGGGTAAAATTGCGTAAAATTCCCACGGAAAAAGAAAACCTGTTTCCTTTTTACCGGGCTTATGGGGAGGTGCGCGTAACGGGCCGTATGAACAATCAGTACCGTCTCTTTTTGAACAAAGAAGAATCGGCTTGGCTGGAAGAAGATAAACTGAAAACCATTTCCGCTTGGCCCGGGCTTAATCGTTTGAGTGGATTGGATATGACGACGGACGCGGAAAAAACCCGCTTGCGTTTTGGCGGCCGTCGACCGGTGGTGGTGCAAATTCACGAGTTTACCGATCGTATGGAAGTTGCTTTTTACTATACGGAAAATTTTGATGAAAATTTTAATTTTGACGGCACCGGCCTTTTGGTGGAACAGGTGGTGTGGTCTCAACCGCAGCGAAACACGGTGCTTTTTAAGATTTATTTTAAGAAAGGGGTTCAACCGTGGGGGCATTCGTATGATTTTGAAGGAAATGATTTTGTGTTGGATATTATACACCGTCCCGAAATTACCCCGACGAAAAACAAACCGTTAAAAGGCGCCCGTATTTTGATAGATGCCGGGCACAGTCCCCGCCGAACTATCCCTTATGACGGGGCTATCGGCCCGACCGGTTATATGGAATACGAAGCCAACTTGGCCCTCGCCGAAGACTTAAAACCTCTTTTGGAAAAACACGGCGCTACCGTACTTATGACGCGGGAAGGAAAGAACCGTAAATCGCTTCAAGAACGCTATAAAATGGCCTTGCAGGAGAAGGCACACCTTTTCGTCAGCCTGCATTATAATGCCCTGCCCGAAACCATTAACCCGCTTTCTAAACCGCGCGGTTATTCGATTTATTACAATTATCCTCACAGTTTTGAATTGGCAAAATCTGTCTATGAATCGTTCACCCGTTTGGTGTCCATACCGGATAACGGCCTGATTGCCAACGATGTTTTGTTTATTCCGCGGATTCCGCAGATGCCCAGTATTTTGGTAGAAAATGCCTACCTGATTTTGCCGGAACAGGAAGAAATGGCCAAAACGCGCGAAGGGCGCGCTCCGTTTGTGCGGGCCGTTTACGAAGGGATATTAAAATTTTACGGGGTTACTCCCGAGCCGGTTTTGACAGAAAACCGCAAGCGTAAAACACGAAAAAAACCGGCACGCAAAACTTATTTGCGCCCGGCCAAAGGGAAATAATTTTTTAATAAAATGTGATATCTGTTTGCAAGGAATCAGTAATATTGTTTGAAATAAAAAATAAGGAGTAGTGTATGAAACAGGGGTTTACCTTAATAGAATTGTTGGTGGTTGTTTTGATTATCGGTATTTTATCCGCGGTGGCACTTCCGCAATACGAAAAGGCGGTGGAAAAATCCCGCGTGTCTCAAGTGGTATCGATATTGAAAGCCATTAAAGATGCGGAAGAAGTTTATTATTTAGCCAATGGTACTTATACCGCTGACCCGGAAAATTTGGATATCGCATGGGGAGATTTACCTAAAGGCTGGAGTTTGGTTTTGATGGGAGATTCTTCGCAAAAAGTGGAGGCTTTTCGCGATGGAAGAACCGTAAGTATTGTTTATGGGTTCGACCATAGAACCACCGATGCAAGATTGGCGGGCGCACTCTATTGCGCCGGTAAAACTTCCGAGCCGAAGGCCGTAAGCCTATGCAAGAGTTTCGGCGGAAAGGAACTGGTGGTGGACGGAAGTTGGAGCCGATATTATATTCAGTAAAATAAAAAACCCCCGCAAAAAAGCGGGGGTTTTTGTTTTCCTAAACTTTATTTTTTAATTTGTACTTTGGACATCATATCGTACATAATGATGCTGGCCGCGGCGGAAGCGTTCAAACTTTCCACTCCGCCTTTTTGCGGAATAGAAATTACTTCGTCGCAATTTTCGGCCGTTTTTTCGCGAATACCAAACCCTTCGGAACCGATAACGAGTACCGCCGGAGAGGCATATTCCATAGTGGTAATAGATTTGCCGGCCATATCGGCACCGTAAATCCAAAAACCTTCTTCTTTTAAGTCGTTTAAGGCTGCCGACAGGTTGGCTACTTCCACGATGTTGATGTTTTCAATCGCGCCGCAAGCCACTTTATACACGGCAGGCGTAATGCCTACGGTACGGCGGTTGGGCAAGATGATGGTGGAAAAACCCAAACAAGCCGCACTGCGGATAATGGCTCCCAGGTTTTGCGGGTCGGTCATTTCGTCCACGGCGAGCCACAAATCGTCTTTTTTACCGTCGGCTTCGTAGATAGCATTGGAAAGTTTCATCATTTTAACCGGTTGAATTTTAGCCATAATACCTTGGTGGTTGGCGTTATGGGTCAAGCGGTCTAAAATTTTATTTTCAATGCGGTCGATTTTCACATTTTGGCGTTTGGCCAAACGGATAATATCTTCCACGGCGCGGTGCCCGGCTTTCGAGTCGGACACATAAAGTTGCGTGACATTGCGTTTTTTACTGCGCAAGGCTTCTTGTACAGGGTGAATCCCGTAAATCATATCTAAATTATCGTTCATAAATTCTCCTTTTAGCCGATTTCAGCCGAGCCGAAACTCATGCCTACTTCCAACGCATAGCGTACTTCTTCTCCGTGCGGATCTACGCGTTTAAGTTTGGAAATGGCATCGGCAATTTTTACTTCCGTCATTTCAAAAGCGTGTAAGGAAGCCATATACCCGAATTTGCCTTCCACTACCATATCCAAGGCTTTTGCCCCATAGAGGGTAGAAAGCCAACGGTCAAAAGCCGTGGGCGTGCCGCCGCGTTGGGTGTGGCCGAGCACGCAGGCGCGCGATTCAATGCCCGTTTTTTCTTCAATCATTTGGCTTAATTTGTTGGCAATACCGCCCAAGCGTATGGCATCGGTACTACCGGCAACGGTGCGGGCGATGGCCTGCTCGCCCTGTTCGTTTTTGGCCCCTTCCGCGGCTACCACAATGCTAAAGTTTTTGCCTTTGCTTTTGCGATCCAAAATATACTTAACGATTACATCATCGTTGTACGGAATTTCGGGGATAAGCACAATATCGCCCCCGCCGGCAATCGCCGAGCGAAGCGCAATCCAACCGGCATAACGGCCCATGGTTTCCACAATCATCACGCGGTGGTGGCTTTGGGCGGTGGTGTGCAGGCGGTCTATGGCTTCAGTAGCAATAGCAAGTGCGGAATCAAACCCGAAGGTTTGGTCGGTGGCGGACAAATCGTTATCAATGGTTTTCGGTACGGCTACAATAGGCATACCCAGTTCCACAAATTTTTGGGACATGTGGAGTGTTCCGTCTCCGCCGATGGTAATAAGCGCGTCCAACTGATTGGCCTTAAAGTTGTGAAACGCCACACTGGATAAATCGCGCGGAGTTTCCGGGGAACCGAAGGGGGGGAGGGTGTAATTAAAGGGGTTGGCGATATTGCTGGAACCCAAAATAGTACCGCCCAAAGTTAAAATACCGGAGACTGTTTCGTTGGTGATATGCATAAACTCGTTGCGTACAAGACCGTCAAAACCGTTTTTGAACCCCAGTACTTCAATACCCCGTTTGAGTGCATTTTTGCTGACGGCACGAACAACTGCGTTTAAGCCGGGACAATCCCCTCCGGCAGTCAAAATACCGATTTTCTTAATCGTCATTTTTATCCCCTCCTATAAATAAGCAGATAAGGCACTTAATGCCCAAAGTACAAAAAATTGTCCGTCGATTAAAGTTTCGTCTTTTACACTACGCGTAGTGCTCTTGCTGTAGTAATACACGACAATAGAAACGGTATAAACAAGGCCGAGCAAAAGCATGGCTACCAGCGAGCGTTTCCACGGTAAAGACCACAAAATTCCCAACACCGCCGCCAACGAAACAAGCAGGAAAGTAACCACCCATTTGGTTTTCTTCATACCGAAGGCTTTGTAAAAACTTTCACGGCCGATGATAAGGTCTTTATTGGCGGACGAAAACCCGAGCGTTACCGAGCGCATAAACACCAGCAGTATGGCGTAGAAAATAGCCAAATACGAAGATTTCCTCAATAACATACCGTTGGTAAAAGCCGGCAAAAACGCACAACAATATCCCCAACCGAGCGCGGTGAAAAAGTCTTTTGTACCGGGTAGGGATAAGAGTTTAGATTTAAGAAAGTGACGGGAAGGATACAAAAGCCCCGCTACCAATATAGGAAGGGTAAACAACGCTACCAACGGGGAGATGAACCACCCGATAAGGAGCGTAAGCCCGACAGAGACATACCAAAAACTGCGTTTTATCTTGCCGATTTGTTGAGGCTTGTCTTCGTACACGCGGTTAAGCGAGGTTAAGCCGAAAATAAAGAACCAGGAAAACAGAATATGTTTCCAACTAAAAGGCAGGCCTTCCAACTTCATGCATACAAAGGTTAAGGCCGAGGCTGCCGAGGCCGTATAAAGGCAATTACGCACTAAAAATTGCCAGGCTTTTTGGCAGAGGTTAGCGGGCAAAAAAGAGGCTTTGGATTTACGCAGTTCTCTTACGAAGGCCGCTACGCGGTCAATGACCCAGTTGGGGGTAGAAGCACCGGCCGTGATAAAGATTTTTTTGGCTTTTAAGACGGCGTTTTTATCCAGTTCATCTTCCGTTTCCACGTGTTGAACAGCGGGGGCAAGGTCTTGGCATAAAAGGGCCAAACGCGCCGTGTTGGCACTGTGTTTTCCGCCTACTACAATCACAAGATCGGCACTTTTGGCCAGTTCAATGGTTTCTTTTTGGCGGTCTTTGGTGGGTTGGCAGATGGTATTGGAAATTTGGCACTCATCGGCGTGCTTTTTAATTTCTTCCGCGGTTTCATAGAAAACACTTTCTTTTTGCGTGGTTTGGGAAACAACATTTACTTTGTCAAAATGTGGCAGGCGGGAAGCTTCTTCCGGGCCGGAAACGACGGTGCCTTTCCCCTGTGCATAGCCTAGCAGACCAATCACTTCGGCATGTCCGCCGTCACCGACAATAACAGTGTGATAACCTTGGTCGGCAAATTTGGCGATGATATTTTGCGCGTGCTTAACGAGCGGGCAGGTGGCATCTACCACTTCCATACCGCAAGATTCGATTTCTTGCTGAAATTTGGGCGTAATGCCATGGGCCCGAATGACGAGCACTCCGTTTTTGTCGGAAGCGTCCTGCGGGTGGTCAATAGAAGTAATCTGTTTGGCAGCCAACATATCGGTTACCTGTTTGTTGTGAATCAGGGGCCCAATCGTATAGACGGGTTTTTTGCCTGCGGCTTCCAATTCCAGTACTTTGTCTATCGCGCGTTTTACGCCGGGGCAAAACCCCGCGCTTTTGGCGACGGTTACATCTTGTTGTTTCTCCATATCTATATTATAGAAAATATAAGGGTTTTTCGTATGGGGAATCTGGGGTTAGAAACGAATGCCCGCGCGAAGCGAGAGTTGGGTTTCCCAGCGGTTAGATAAACGGTAAAAATTACCTATGCGGGTAGCATCGTTGTAGATAAAGTTAAGTTCCGCTCCGGCAAAAATCATTTCCCATACATCGGTTTCCAACCCTAAGCCCAGTTGGTAGTAGGTAGAGTCGGCCGATTCTTGCCACCCGAGAGAGAAGTCCAGTTCGCGGGAAGTTCTGCCGATGCCGAATAGCATATACGAGCGGGGGAGTGTGTTTGCCGACAAGAGCAGTTTGCCTACGGCTCCAAGTCGATTGACACGGTATTTTTCCACCCCGGGGAAGTTTTCTTTGGCAAAGGTAGTTCCTTCTATACCCAGGGCCAGATACGGGCAGGAATAGAAGAGGGCACGCACCGAGAGACCTTTTTGATTGGAAAAGGCTTTCAGCCCGGAAGCATCTTTGAGTTGCACAAAATCGACAACGCCTGCTGCGGATATTTCCCAAGCGTCCGGAACGGAGGATTTTTCGGTAGAGGAAGAGCCGGCAGTATAAAACTGCGCGTAGCCGGGGGATATCCAAGCAAATAACCAACAACCGATGAGAAGTACTTTTGCAAAATAAGTTTTCATTTATCCAGCTCTTCTAAATATTTTTCTAAAATATCCGCCGCGCTTTTTACTTTATCCGGGCACGGGCGAGCCTTGTAGTATTGTGCGGTGCGGCGTTCGGGCTCGGGATTGACGGGTGTGGGCGGTTGCCCCAAGAGTTCCCGGCAGATAATAGAGCCGTTTTCTTCTTTGAAGCGGTTACAAAGTTCCTGAACACGCGCATAGAATAAGGTTTTTTGAGAGTGATCGGTAGGGTCTTTGGGGGCATGTTTTAAGGAAAACATCATACACATGGCGCTGACCGCACCGCAAATTTCGCGCTGTCTTCCCAGCCCGCCACCAAAGCAAGCCGAAAGGTTTCGGGCTGTAGTTTCGTCCATGCCCAAGCTCTCACAAAAAGCGCAACTGACGGCTTGTGCGCAATTATCTCCGTTTAGGAATAGTTCTTTTGCCTTATCGCCTTTAGTCATATTTTATTTGAAGGAAGGTCTGTAAATAAATGAAAGTAAACTGTCTTTTACGTGGTCTCTGCGCCAAGAAAAAAAGTTTTCTTTATCCCCGCAAGTGCAGTAGTAGGGAAGTTTGATGTCCGTGGGTTCAATGCCCGCCGCTACGAGTTGTTGGGTAATTTCCGTATTCAAATTGACGAAAATTTTTCCTCTTTTGTGCACCACGCTTCTGGGAGAGAATTGGGAAGCGGCATCTTCCTGTACTTCAAAACAGCAACTTTGAATATGCGGCCCTGCCCAAGCAAAGATTTTGCCTTTGGCTCCTGCTTGTCTCAATGTTTGGGCCGTTTTGTGCGGCAATTGTTTTACTACCCCGCGCCAACCGCAATGGGAAAGAGCGAAGTGTTCGCCTGTTTCGTCCCATAAAAAGAGCGGCACGCAATCGGCCGTTAAAATGGCTCCGCCCCAACCGTCCACGGAGAATACCCAGCCGTCCGCTTGTTGCAAGGGGGCCTTTTGCAGTTCCTCGGCTTGATGAGGAGAAGAAACCTGTATAATTGTATCACTGTGGGTTTGCGAAAAATGAAGGATTTTTTCGGCCGGAATATCTAACTCTTTGTAGACAGATTCTTGGGCTTGCGTTTCGCGCATGTTGCCCGTATGGCGGGAAAGAGTTCCGCCGATTAAACCGCAAGAAAGCATTCTGTTATCTGCGTAAATTTTCATACATTTAATTTTTTAAGCCGAACGGACGAGGGCTTTTCCCCCAGTAAAATAGCGGCTTGTTGTTTGAATTTTTGCGGGTCATCACTGGCGTAAACCGTCAATTTTCCTTTCCCTTTTATTTCGGCACATTGATGAGCCGCTAAAAATTGTTGGGCAGTTTGAGCCAACGTTTGGGCGGAGTCCACCAGTTTTACTTTCTTCCCTAAAATTTTAGCAATGAGTGATTTTAACACGGGGTAATGCGTACAACCCAAAATAACGGTATCGGCACCGCTTTTTTCCACTCCCTTTAAGTATTCCCGCGCAATCAACTCTGCCGCCGGTTTTTTACCCCAGTTTTCTTCTACAAGCGGTACAAATAGCGGGCAGGCTTGCCCCGTCACTTTAATCGCAGGGGAACTCTTGGCCAGTGCGTGTTCGTAAGCTTTGCTTTTAATGGTTCCCTGCGTTCCCAAAACGGCAACTTTGTTGTTTTGGGTGCTTTGGGCAGCTTTGGCGGCGCCCGGTTCAATAACGCCGATGACCGGAACGGAAATTTGTTTTTGCAGTTGGGGCAAAGCAAAGGCGGAAGCCGTATTGCAGGCTACTACAATGAGTTTAGCGTTTTGCTCTTGTAAAAAACGGGCAATCGCCAAGGAAAAACGGGTAACCGCAGTTTTCGATTTAGAACCATAAGGAACATTGGCGGTATCCCCGAAATAAATTAAATCTTCGTGAGGCAAAGTGCGGCGCAAGGCTTTTAAGATAGTCAGCCCGCCCAAGCCGGAATCAAAAACGCCGATAGGTTGCTTTTTCATATAAGGTATTATAGTATTTATTCAAGGGGGCATGCCAATTAGGAAAAATTTTCCCTCTTGCTCTTCTTTGTGCTAGAATATCATTATGTATAGAAAGGTATGGTTGGTATTATCGTGCGTATTGGGGTTAAGCCTTGCGGCGTTTGCTGCACCGGCCGAATCTTCTTCTGCATTGATTGTAGGGGGGAGTTTCTCCTCGCAAACCAACACTTCCGCTCATCAGCAAGTTTTCAACCAAAAAGCCCGCAATGCGGAAATCGCTTCCTTGAACGAAAAGTTAAGAAATAACCAATTTGAAGATGTTGTAAAACGCATCAATTCTTTAACGGCGCGCAATTTTTTGGATAACCGTTTTCACTTGTTGTTGGCCCTTGCGTATGACGGCCTGGGGCGTTACGACGATGTTATTTATTCCGCCTCGCAAGCCATTGCTGTTGCTCCGCAAGATTCCCGTGCTTACATTTTGCGTGCCGGTGCGTATTTGCACTTGGAACAGTATGAACGCTGCCGCATGGATTTGGACAATGCCCTGAAGCTAAATCCTTCTTCCAAATTGGCTCAAAAAATAGAGGAAGAATTAAACGCCAAAACTTTTGTTAAAAAACCGAAACCGGAACCGATTGCCACTTCCAAAAAACCGACACCCCGTTGGGTGATTTTCTATTTCCTTGCCGTGGTAGCTGCCATCTTGCTGTATGTGTATTGGCGGTACGAAGATTTATTCCACCAACCTAAAAATGCCTTCTCCCGCCGAGAAGTAGAAGTGAAGGAACAGTACGATTTTATCCGCCAAATCGGGGAAGGCGGCATGGGAAAAGTGTTTGAAGCCTACGACCGCGTGCTTAAACGCAAAGTAGCCATTAAACGCGTGCGCCCGGAACTGGTGCGCAGTTCTTATGTGCGGGAGCAGTTCTTATCCGAAGCGCGCATGGTGGCTCTTTTGCGCCACCCGTGCATTGTGGAAATTTACACGGTTATCGAGTCGGAAAGTTCGCTTTATTTGGTGTTTGAATATGTGGACGGGCAAACCTTGGAAACTCGTTTGGATATAGACGGCCGCTTGCCCTTCTCCAAAGCCAAACAGGTTTTTGAATATGTATGCCGCGGGCTCCATTATGCGCACTCGCAGGATATTATCCACTGCGATTTGAAGCCCGGAAACATTATGATTTTTGATGAAGAAAAAGCAAAAGTAATGGATTTCGGTGTAGCCAAAAAATCGGTGGATCACGAAACGGGTGCCCGCACGGTAGCAGGTACGCCTGCGTATATGGCTCCCGAACAACAAAAGGGCTTTATGCGTAAACAATCCGATATTTATTCTTTGGCCCTTTGCTTATACGAAGCCTTGGTGGGACAAGTGCCCTGGACGGTAAAAGGTTTCGACATTGCCAATAAAAAAATCGTTCCCGCTTCCAAGTTGGCCCCCAATATCCCTCCTGCGGTAGATTCTCTCTTGGAAGATGCCTTGAAGGAAGACCCGAAAGAGCGTGTGCAATCTATCGATGAGTTCTGGAGCCGCCTACAGGCCATTGATCCGTTGGAAGAAGATTTGGAACACACGCACTATTGATTTTATCTTTCGTCTGCTCTACAACGAGGAGGTTATGATGAATAAAGGTTTTACTTTGATAGAACTTTTGGTGGTAGTTCTTATTATCGGCATCTTGTCTGCCGTTGCACTTCCCCAATACACTAAAGCGGTAGAAAAATCGCGCGCCGTACAAGCGATTACATTGGTCAAAGCCGTGAAGGATGCCGCCGAGGTGTATCGCATGGCAAACGGGGTATATCCCAGCAATTTAAGTCAAATTGATATAGAAGTGTCCACTAATTTGAAAGATTTTGTGTGGGATGAAAGTGAGTTTTCGGACGGCCGTTTCGCGCTTAAGCGTCGCGGGGCTGATCTAGGCTATTTTATTATTTTTAGTGGCACAAACCGTACAAGCCCCTCTTTTAGTATGGACGAAATCGCCGGGGTGTTGTATTGCTCCAGCGATACCAAAAAAGGGATAGAAATTTGCCGCGCCGTAGGAAAGAAAAAATTAAATGCGTCTTTCGGCGGTTTCGAATTTTGGGGCGTCTAATCTTTAGATGTTGAGCAGTTGTTTCAGACTGTCAAATACTTGGCGGTTTTTCAGTTGCGGATTCCATTTCGGACTGAAAAGTTCGTCACTTACTACCAAAGCCGCGGCCGCTTTTACCTTCCGCTTTTTACACACGCTATACACTGCGCTTATTTCCATATCCACAGTCAGCACCTGCTTTTTTTGGTAATGTTTTACTTCTGCTTTTGTTTCGCGAAAAAAAGCGGGTGCCGTCCAATTTTTCCCCAAATGAAAAGAAATTTTTTGCGCTTTTAATCGCTTTTGCCAATCGGTTAGGAGGGTTTTGTCTGCCTTGGCGGTTTCTTGCGAAGTGTAATACGTGCAAACTCCGTCCGCACAGACGGATTCTTGGCATAAAACGATATCTCCGGCCAATACTTCTTCCTGCAAACTTCCGCCTAATCCCACAAATAAAATTTCTTTTACACCTAAAGCGGCCAGCACCTCTACCACAGAAGCAACAGCCGAAGAGCCGGTGCCAAAATTGGTGACATAACAAGTGCCTTTATAAGTGTAGATATCGGCTAAACACCAGTATTTTTTCACGCCTGCCAAGCCGCTTAAATGCTTTGTTACAAGCGGGGTCATGGGGCACAAAACGGCCCGTTTGGGTAGCGTAAGTCCACAGGCGGTGTGGCGGATATATTCCTCCGCGGTTATGTAGGCGGGGAGAGCAGATTTTTTGGTATGGGAAAATAAAATACTCATAGCGGTTTACTCGTCTTTCTTATACTATAGCAAAAAAAGATTTGCACGAAAATTACGAGGAGAAAAACCTTTACAAGCCCCTTCTTATGCGGTATCATTTAAGTATATCCGGTGTATCCGCGAGGTAAAAAATGTTGAAACAATATATCATCTCGGACAAAAAATTATTGGAAACCGACCAAACCGCACAAGTGTATGTATATACGAACCCGACGGTAGAGGAGCAACGCTTGTTGGTGGAGCGGTACCAAATTGACGAACATACCTTGGCTTCCGCGTTAGACCCGGACGAACTCCCGCGTTTGGAATTTGAGCCCGAACATATCGCCATGATTTACAAACGCCCGAAAAATTATTCGGGGAAAGACCAGTTGGAATTCAAAGTGGCTTCGGTGGGCATGTTTTTATTTGAAGACAAGTTGATTGTGGTGTTGGCAGAAGATATCCCGCTTTTTGTCGGGAAACGCTTTCACACTGTTTCTTCCATTAAGGAAGTGTTTTTGAAACTTGTTTACAACTCTATTTCTCATTATGTGGAGCACTTGCGCATTATTCATATGATTTCGGAAGAAATCGAAGACAAAATTACCGAGTCTATGGATAATACTTATTTGCTGAACTTATTTAGTTTGGTAAAAAGTTTGGTGTACTATGCCGAAGCCATTACTTCTAACGGCTTTGTATTCGAAAAAACCCGCAATCTTTCCGGTCGTATCGGCTTTAATGAAAGAGACGAAGAAATGTTGGACGATATTATTGTAGAAAACCGCCAATGTAAAGCCCAGGCGGATATTTACTCCAACATTTTGGCCCAGTTGTTAGATGCGCGTTCTTCTATCGTAAACAACAACTTAAACCAACTAATCAAAAAATTAAATGTTATTACCATTTGGATGATGGTTCCTACCTTTGTGGTAAGTGCCTACGGTATGAACGTGGCGCTGCCGCTTTCCCAACACCCCAATGCTTTTTGGATGCTAATGGGGATATGTTTACTTTTGGTGTGGTTGGTTATTATGTTTTGGCGTCATAAAAATTGGTAATTGTTTATTGCAAATAAAAACCCCCGCTCATTTGAGTGGGGGTTTTTTATGCATAAATGAAATTTATTTTTCCACTTTAATTTTGCGGAAGGCCCTGTACAAAACGGCCAAAAGCCCAAAAAGCACATAAAGGGAAAACACGATAAAAATAACATCTTGCGGAAAGCGAATCAACATTACTACCAAGAATACAATTAAAAGTAATGTCCATACGCTAAGTCCTTTTTCGCGTTTGGATTTGAAAGCCGCATAAGGCACATTGGATACCATGAGAAGCGACAAAATCAGCATGGCAAACCATACAAAGTTATACAAGTGCGGCAAATAGACGGTTAAAAGGTGAATATTGCGCCCGCCCATGTTGCCTTCCATAATGCTATACGAAATGGCAAACGAGGCCAAAATAGCGGCCGCGGCCGGGGTTGGCAAACCGGCAAAATATTTTTTGGAACCTTCGCCCGCATAAGCCATTGCGTTGAATTTGGCAAGACGCAATACGCCAAAACAAGCGTACACACAGGCAATCGGGGCACCCCAAATCGGTTGGGTGTGGAGCACAAAAAAGTACATAAGCATGGCCGGAGCGGTACAGAAAGAAACAGCATCGGCCAAAGAATCCATTTCCACGCCGAAGTTGCTTTCCGTGCCTAGCAAACGCGCGATGCGTCCGTCGAACATATCAAACACCATGGCGAACAAAATCAGCCAGCCGGCTTGGGCGAAATTTCCTTTGGTAGCCGCTAAAATAGAGAAGAACCCGCAGGCCAAATTCCCCAAGGTAAAGAGCGACGGAGCCGTAATGGCACCGGTGTGTTTTAACTTGCTGACGACATTGTTTTCTTTCTTTTCGGTCATAACTTAAAGCCTCTATTTCCACAACGCCAAAACGGTAATACCGCCTTGAACTTTTTGGCCTTCTTTTACCAGCACGCGCACTTTGTCTTTCGGCAGATATACCGCCACTTGAGAACCGAAGCGCACTAAACCGATATGTTGCCCGACTTTGATATCTTGGTCTTTGTTTACCCAGCATTCAATGCGGCGGGCAATAGCCCCGGTGATTTGCTCTACGTGAGCAAAGCGGGCCGGGTCGCCGTCTTTGAAAAGTTGAATCAAATTGCGTTCGTTTTGATTGGCGGCAGGGTTATTGGCGAAAAGGAAAGTCCCTTTATTGTAAAAAATGTCGCCTACTTTGCCGGAGACCGTCGCGCGTTGTACGTGGACATCGAAAATAGATAAGAAGATGCGCACTACTACGGAGTTCGGGTCGTCTTCCGTTTTGATGGAAAGCACGGTGCCGTCAGCCGGGCAGGCAATTTCATCTTCGGTAAAAACGGTTTCGCGTTTCGGGTCGCGGAAGAAAAAGGCGCAAAAGCACGCAACCAACAGACAAATTCCGCCTACAAAACGGAACCCGAAAAACAAAAAGACCGCGGCCACGGCCACGGCAATCGCAAAAAATTTAAGCCCCATGGGCAAAACGGTAGAAACCCAACCAAAACACTTGGAAAAAGTACGGTTGATATCTTCAATCATAAGTATTAGTTACTGGTGGGATAAATTAAATGGCAGGAAAGTAAGAGTGGGCAGGGGGGGACTTGAACCCCCACGACCTTGCGGTCAACAGATTTTAAGTCTGTCGCGTCTGCCATTCCGCCACCAGCCCTCTTATATATTTATTTTAACAAAAAATGCGTTTCTTTGCACTCTTTAATTTCAAATTATTCCGCCAAATCCTTCCAGAAAGGGATTTTCCTTGATACAATCTTCCGACTTTAGGTAATCAATCAGGTGATTATAATCATTTAGCGAAATGACATCTTCATCTTCTTCTTTTGTGATGGCAAAGTGGTCGCTGTTTGTGATACGGTGCAAGCGTTTTACAAAAGAGTAGAGGTCTTTGGCTACTACTATCTTGTCGTCCTCGTCTCTGCCGAAGGTGATGATTTGTCCGGGGGTTCCCCAGGAATCCGGCGCTAAATCCAGGCCAATGTGATTGCCGCCGCTATCCCCACATAAAGGAATCCATTGGGGAATGGAATAGCGTTTTTGAATATAATTTAACGGGGCAGAGGTGGCACACTCGCTCATATCGTTTAAATCTGCTTCGCTTAGTTCTTCCCGCACTTCTTTCCAAGCAGTCCACTCCCTTAAGATATCCTCTAAGGAATAAAGATGAAATCCTAAGAGGATCCCGCAAAGTTTTTCTTGTTTTTCGCCGTTATTTATTTTGTAGAGTTGTTTAAATTGCTCGGGTAATAAGAGGCCGATTTTTGCCTCTAACTCGGTAATTTGTTCGTCGGTTGCGGGAGCGTTTAACTGGTTCAAAATAGAAGGGAATTTGCTTTGAATGGCCTTTTTGTACGCTTCCCAAGGGTTTATTTCGTTTGTGAGATTAGACATAGGATAACTCCAGTTTCTGCATTATTTTTCGGAGATTTTAAGACTATTGTAAAATTTACGGCAAAATAAAGTTTTAACTCCTAACTTTTTTAAGTCGGCCTGGAGTTGGCGGTCGTCTGTCACGGCTACCACCCGTTGGCCCGTTTGGGCGGCATAAGCGGCGCGTTCGTAGATGATTTGGTCGGCACTTTCTTCTTCCGAAAAAGAAATATGAACCCCCGCTCTGTATAGCGGGCCCACCGGGCGGAAAGAGCCGTCAAAAACCACTTCGTATTGATGCATGCAGTAGTGTTCGTCTCGGGAAATATCGGTGAGAAAATCTAAAAAATCGGCGGTTATTTCTTCTTCCGAGCGGGCAAATTCGTACAGAAAACTGCGCACTAAATTAAGGCCGTCAATTAAATAAAGGGTAGATTTTGTGGTTACATACATATTTTATTTGCCTATCTTGCAAAAAATTGTTATAAGAAAATGATACAATATAATGCTAAATTGTAGGAAGGTCTTTGACAATTTCCGTATTTACGGGGGTGTAATAGATTCGACGGGTATCTGTTGCCGCCCGGGAGCAAGTGCCGGTTGGCCAGGCCGGCTAAAATAGGGCCAAAAAAATAAGCAACAACAATCAAGTTGCCTGGGCTAACGCTTAGTCCCACCGCTCCTTTAGTGTCTTCCATGCGCTAGAGGGTTGCGGTCACAACATGGAACGCGGTAAAGCGGGCGCGGTTCGTCCGGCTTTACTTAAGACTCACGAACCAAACCGCAAACGTGCCGTTTCGCGCTTAGTTTGCGGTTATGATAGCGAAACTAAACTTGTAGAGCCTGGGAGGAAAAGATGTTCGGACGGGGGTGCGAATCCCCCCACCTCCACTTTTATATAAGTAAACCGGATGCGGAAATTGCAAGATAACAAGAAGATTTTACCTTTATAACGGGAGAAATTATGGCAACGGAAATTAAGTTCGGCACCGATGGTTGGAGAGGCGTAATTGCTTGGGATTTTACTTTTGAAAATGTCCGCCGTATGGCACAGGCCTTGGCAGATTATATCAACGAAAATGCCCCCAGCGACGAAAAAGGAAAACTGCCCAAAATTTTTGTAGGATATGACCGTCGTTTCATGTCGGATTTGTTCGCCGCCGATATTGCCAGTATCTTCCGTTCTAACAAAATTGATGTTACCCTGTCCGATCGCCCCGTTTCCACTCCCGTGGCCGCGTGCTTGAGTTTAAGTAAATTTTGGATGAGCATTATGGTAACCGCCAGCCATAACCCGGCCAATTACAATGGTATTAAAATTAAATTAGCCGGCGGTTCTGCTTCTTCTCGCGTAACCAAAGAAGTGGAAGACTTTTTAGACTGCAATTCCATTTTGCTTCTTTACGGACAAAAAGCCGAACAAAAAGATTTGACTGATGTTTACTTTAAGTATGTATCCGGTCATGTAAACACCAAAAAACTACAAACCTTTAAGGGCAAAGTAGTAATGGATTATATGCACGGCGCGGCGGCCGGATATATGGATAAATTCCTGCCTTCCAAACAAATCATTTCCCTGCGTGCCGAACATGACCCCACTTTTGGGGGGATTCAGCCCGAACCGGTGGAAAAGAATTTAGCCGTTTTGAAGAAAACCGTGCTTGAAAAGAAAGCCGCTCTCGGTGTAGCCTTTGACGGCGACGGAGACCGGGTGGCATTGGTGGATGAAAAAGGTTTTTATTTGACCCCTTGCCAAATCGCCGCGGTATTGTGCGATTACCTGATTAAACATAAAAAACTGAAAGGGAAAATCGTGCAAACGGTTTCCATGGGGTATTTGCTTAGACGTATCGCCCGCAAGTACGACATGATGTTTGAAGAAGTAAATGTCGGGTTCAAACATGTAGCCGAACGCATGGCCCTGGAAGAAGTAGCCTTCGGGGTGGAAGAATCCGGCGGTTTTGCCTGGCGCGGAAACCTGCCTGACCGGGACGGTTTAACGGTTGCTTTGGCGTTCTTGGAAGTGATGGCTGTTACCGGCAAAAAAGCCAGCGAACTTTGCGCGGGTATCGCCGAGGAATATGGCGCCTCCGTCTATTTGCGCCGCGATTTACCGCTTACCAAGCCGCTTGATAAAGCCGCTTTAACGGAAAAACTGCGCAAGAAATTGCCGAAAAAAATTAACGGTCACAAAGTAGCGGAACTTTTAACTTTTGACGGCTTAAAAATTTTACTTGATAACGACGAGTGGTTGTTGTTGCGCCCGTCCGGCACGGAACCCGTGTTGCGCGTATATGCGGAAAGCGTAACCAAAAAGGATACGCAAGCCTTGTTAGATTTTGGCGAAAAATTGGCCACCCCGTATTTGAAATAGATTCTTTATGCTAAAAATCGCTCTTGTAGATGATTCCGTTATTTTGCGTTCTGCCATTAAGAACGTGTTAGAATCTTCCGGTTTTGAGATAGTGTTAGAAGCTGGCGGTTCTGCGGAATTGTTTGCGGGGTTGGAGGAAAAAAAGGCGGATGTCGTTTTGTTGGATATTTTTTTCCCGACGGAAAACGGATTGGATATTTTGGCAAAAATAAAAAAAATGTTTCCGCAGACAAAAGTGTTAATCGTTACCGGACTCAGGCAAGACACTATTTTGGAAGAGGCCCAACGCTTAGGTGCGGACGGCGTGTTGTATAAGCCGTTTGATACGGACGAACTGCTAGCCACGATTCATCGCATTATTCAATAATAAAAAACCCTCCGTACAGGAGGGTTTTTTATTTGGTAAAGTCGAGCCTTCTTATAGTCGTAGCCACTTAAATTCCGCAAACAATAATACCGAGAAAAATACCACCGGCCCCCAACCTGCCACAAAGGGGTTAATATATCCGTTTTCCCCGAAGGAAGTGAACATGGACATCATCCACCAAAAGGTAAATGCGATTACAATGGAGGCTAAAATGTTCAAAATCTTACTTTTTCGGCGGGAACTGATAGCAAACGGCATACCCAGCAAACACATAATAACGGTTACAAACGGACTCGCCAAGCGCGATTGGCGCATGGTTTCGGCAGAGTAGTGCGCCAGGCCGCTTTTCTTTTGGAAATTGATGCGTTTGGTTAAATCCCGAATACTCAATAAATCGGGATCGGTTTTATCGACGGACATATCTTCCGGCTTGGTTTGCACGGGTGAAGCGGTTTGTTCAAAGATTTCTTCTTCCGTATCCATTTCGTTGGCAAAAGTGCGTTTGATGCCATTGGCAAATAACCAACTGGAAGAGTCCGGATCCCACACCATTTGTTCCGCAATGATTTGGTTGGCAATATCCCACTCGTCGGTGTAAGTGTCCACGGAAACATTTTTCATGGAGCCTTTTTTTAAGTCCACTTCTTTAGCAAACAACATTTGATAGGGGGAAATTTTAATAACAACATCTTTTTCCGCGTATTGGTTAAAATCGGTACGCGCTTTTACGCGGGTGTAGTATATTTCGTCCGCTTTAATGTTAAGCGGCGGAACTACAAATTCCTGCATCAGCATGGTTGCTGCTACGACGGTTAAAATACACGCAATAATCGGCTTAAACAAATCTCTGGGTGCAAACCCGCCCGCCACGCAGGCTGTCCACTCTCCGTTAGAAACCATTTCGGAAATGGTGGAAATAGCCCCTAATAAACAGGCTACCGGCATAATTGTAGTTAACCAGTTAGGGAAAGTAAGAAACGAGTAAGAGAGTACATCTAAAATGGTGGTAGTGCCGTTTCCCAGATTTTTCATTTTTTCAAAAGTGTCACCCAATACGACTAAGGCGGCAAAAACCCCCAGGGCAAAGAAAAACGGCCCCCAAAATTTTTTGGCAATATAAATATAAATGCGATACATAACTAAATATTAAGCCTCTTTTTCCAAAGCCAGTAGGCTACTCCCGCTCCGGTAAAAATGGGCAACCACGGGCCGGGATAGGATATCCACCCGTATTTTTTACCAAGGGAGAGGCCAAAAGTCATCAACAGATAAAAAGTGAAAATAATGATGACGCTAAACAACATACCCCAGCCCTTGTTAGTCCGTTTACCGAACGAAAAACCAATCGGGCAACTGACAAACAATAAAATAATCGGCGACAACGCAAGCACATTTCTCATACTGATGGTGGTTTTATATTCGTTGGCCAATTTTTCTTCTACCAGCCCCGTACGCAATAAACGCAGGAGTTTGGTGGTGGTCATTTCGCCCACTTTGCGGCTGCGTTCGCGGTCGCGCACGAGGGAAATACTCATGGTGTAATCATCAAAGTTGGCGGCGATAATGGAACTGTTATTTTTTTCGTCAATGCGTTGCATTTGTCCGTCTTCCAAATGTAAACCAATGGCGGTATCGGTCAAGATTACTTTGCCCGAAGTGGCATTTACTTTGGTGCTCAAAGCCCCTTCATCGTTTTTCTTGATTAAGTGAATCAGTTGCGCCGTGTGGGTGGAGGGGTCTAACTTTTCCAAGTACAAATCCCAATCTCCCAAGTTGATAAAAGTTTTAGGTTCTAAGGTTACTTTGGTAATTTTACTGCGGGCTTCTTCGCGGCGTTCCAAAAAGCGTTTGTAACTGCGGGGGGTTAACCAGTTGCCCAACACAAAGAGTAGTACCGATAGAGAAACCGCGCAAATAAGCAACGGCCGCACGATTTCCTTAAACGAAAATCCGGCTGCGCGCAAGGCAATCAGTTCGCCGTGTTCGCTCATAGAAGTTAAGGTTAACAGTACCGCAATTTGAAAAGCCATCGGTGCGCTTAAGCAAAACACATCGGGCAGTAAATTAAACAGAGAAGAAGCAATCCACCCGATACCGGTGCCGTATGTCATGGCCATATCCAGTACTTTGATGGAGCGCATCATAAAAATAACAAAGGTCAAAATGCCCGTTACCCCGGCAAAAAAGGTAAGCAGGCTTTTGGCTATATAGCGGGAAAAGATGCTAATGTTCATCTTTATTATTCTAACAAAATATCACGCTATAGGGGCGGAAAATCATAGGGGGGCGGGTAAATCGTACGCGCGGGGCGGAATTATTATAAAATGAAAAGATGAGGTATTTTTCCCTATGAAAATACTGCGGCTTTTTGTCGCCCTTTTGTTAAGCCTCCAGTTTATGTTCGCCCCGCCTGCGGGTGCCGAAACGTTGCCTTACACCCTGGTGGACAGAAACCAATATTCCATTTTCGAAGAAGACCAAGCCGCCCAACGGGAAGAAGAACTGCAAATTACCGACCCGCCGGACGATGCCCAACTGCTTAAATACTCTACCGAGTTTTGGCGTCAGGCGGTTACCGCGGTGGAGGGCTCCTACCAATTGGATAAAGACCCCGAACCAATCCCCGACTTAACCCTGCTGAACCCTACCCTTTCCTTGCCCATTTACGGCACGAGCATTGCTTTAACGGGGCGTTATGTGTTGGGATTTAAGTTTGCCGGTAAAAAATACAAGGAAGACGATAATAACGATATTGACGACCGCAACACTCACAGCGTGGAAATGGCGCAAGAACTGCAACTGAAAATGCAGGGTAAAATTTTAGAACGTGTTTTTGTGGATATCGATTACGACGACCAACGCGAAGAGGAAAAAACCATTTCCGTGGCATATCGCGGTAAACCCGGGGAACTCGTGCAGGTGGCCGAGTTTGGGGATATCAATTTGGCACTTCCGCAGACGGAATTTATCGCTTACCAAAAGCAACTTTTCGGGGCAAAGATGCACCTGCAACACAAAAATGCCAACCTGTATTTGATCGGTTCGCAAACCAAGGGTTCCAGTAAGCAAAAGCAATTTATCGGCAGCAGTGTATCGGAAATCGTTTCAATTGCCGATACCGACTATATCCGTCGTAAATACTACGATTTAACCTTCGGCGGAAATATCCACCCCATTGATAACGACACCGCTTATCTTCAATGGCGCGATGAAGTAGGCAATATTTCTCCCGGCACGGAAGAAATTTATTTGGATAGCAACACTACTTCTTCCGACTATGTGCCGATTAACAAAACGGCTACGGACTATTTGGGTACGGTGCCGTATCAAGCCCAATGGGAACTGCTGGTGCGCGGGGTGGACTACACCGTGGACTATGCCCGCGGTATTATTACTTTTAACCGTTCCATTTCAGCCGAAAGTGTACTGGCGGTAGATTACAGAAGTACCCGTGGGGAACAGTTAAGCGCTCTGGGGGCTACGCCTAACACCATTAAACTCATCAAAACCGAAAACGATAAGCCCTTGGAGTCTTCCGGTGAAGAAACCGCCAATAAGTTGGAGATGAAAACTTTTTACAACATCGGCGCACAAAAAATTACCCAAGATAACGGTAAAGGGAACTTCATTTTGCGTTTGATGGACGCCAACGGCCAAGAAGTAGGGGAACAGGCTTCGCCCAAGCAAGTCTATCCCCGTACGATTGAGGTTGATTTTGATAAAGGGCTCTTTGAACTGCAAAGCCGCATGGTGGACGATTTAGGGCTTTACAATGTAACCCCTACTTCGTCGCGCAACCGCACTTTTAAGATTCAATACGAATCTACGGTTAAAACTTATTTTATTGAATCGGATATTGTTATCGAGTCCGAAAGCGTAAAATTAAACGGTCGTGCTTTAACGCGTAATAACGACTACTACATTGATTACACTTCCGGTTTTATCACCTTCTACAAAGGCGATGAAATTACCGAAAATTCCGTTATCGATATCACTTATGATACGACCACCGGTTCCAGTTCCAATAACTCGGTGTTGGGTGGCCGCTTGGATTATCACTTGTTTGATAAAATCGTTATGGGCGCGACCCTTTTGCAAGAAGGCGGAGACAAACCCTCCACCGTTCCGCAGGTAGGAGCCTATAACAAAAACATCTTGGTGTACGGAGCGGACATTAACGGGAAAGATATTAAACTGGCCGAGCCGGTGTCGGTAGATTTCAGTGCCGAAGTAGCCAAAAGCCGCAAAGATCAAAATATGTTCGGCTATGCCATGGTGGACAGCATGAACGAAACGCAGGAAAAAGTATCCGGCTCGCACGATTTTAGAGAGTGGATAATTGCTTCCAACCCCAACGACAAACCTAACTTTTTAAGTGCGATTCGCTGGGACACGCAAGACTTGCCTTCGTTAGAAATTAACCCCAACTCCATAGCCAACTATAACGATAAACAGCAAGTGTTGGTTATTAACTACGATTTCAGCCAAAGCGTTGGCGCATACGCGGATAGAGACGAAGTTTCTATCGTCTATCCGCTTAGCACCAGCGGTATTGATTTGTCCGAAAAAACCTCGTTCGAACTTACCATGCTTGGCGAAGAAGGCGGCCCGCAAGTCAACTTTACTTTCGGTAACATTTCGGAATACTCCGATAATTCCTTCGGTATGGACACGCAGTGCGGAACGGGAGTACCCAAGACCGAGGATATCTACTGCCGTAATAGTTTGGCCCCGAACGAAGATATCGGCTGGCTTTACACCAACCCGGACGGTAATAGCGAACGCTACAATCCGTTTGTTTACAATATGTATAACCCCGAATCCCAACCTAACGGCCGTATTGATACGCAAGATTTGAATAATAACGGCAAATACGATGATGCCGATGCGTTGGCGTTACCGAACGGACAGGGGAACTTCGGTTTTGCGGGGGCTTCTATTGACGGACTGACGGACAGTTACGCCACCAACACCAAATGGCAAACCTATACGGCCCCGCTTTTAATTAACGATAAAGAGGCCTGGACGGCGGTGCGCCATTTGCGTATTACCCTTAAAAAAGGACAAAAAACAAAAGGGCAGATTAAAATTGCCAATGTGTCTTTGTCCGGCACGGCATGGAACCCGAAAGAAGGGGTTTCGGCAGATATTTTCTCGGTGGCGGGGATCAACAATGTGGATAATACCCACTATCAACCCATTTTTGCCGACCGCCGCGGGGACGGTTTGAAAGTATTTAATTATCTTTACGGCTCTGTGGATAATTATAAACGCAGTAACGATTCCGCCAACGCGCTGGATCAATCACTTAATATCACTTTTGATACTACCCAAGTGTCCGCCGTAGCGGATAATGACTCTACTGCCACCGACGGAGAATTATATGCCAACCGCAACTTTAGATCCATGGACTTTACCCAACACCGTGAATTTCGCTTTTTGGTGCACAGCACGCCGGAAAACCAAGGTTCTGAATTTTTCTTAAAAGTAGGGACAGACACCAATTACGATAAAGTGATTGTTCCCTTAACGGACGATTTTGACGGGTGGCGCCTGATTTCCCTTAAAATGATTGATACCAATGGGGACGGTATCACCGATACCTTTGAAAATGCCTCTGCCGAGAATTACCAAGTACGAGTGGAAAACCACCGGGCACCAAACGGAGTGCTTAATTTCAAAGAAATCAGTATGATTTTAGCCGGGGTACAACGCCGTAAAAAGGCAGACGGGACGGAAGAAACGGGTAGCCGAGGGGAAGTGTGGTTAAATGTGATTCACTTGGCCGAAGCCATTACCTTGGAAGGCGAGGCTTACAAGGGCGATGTGGTGTTAAAATGGGACGGCTGGGGAAGTGCCGGGGCTAAGTATAAATACCAAGATAATAATTTCGAAACACCGTTAGCCGTTTCTAAAAATCAAGAAGTAACGGAAGAAGAATATTTTGTAAAAGTGGATCGCATCAAAGAGTTTCCCATGCAGGCTAATTTAACGCGCAGCAGCGTTACCACTCCCTTAGTTACCGATTCTACCGACTACAACACTGTCAGTTTATTGGATAAAGGAAAAGTAGACCGAGAGCGTGCCGTTATCCGCGGGGATTACGTGAAAGAAAACAGGCCAAAAATCGGGTTGGAATATACCTTGGATAAAGTAGATTACGACGCTATGAAACGCAAAGACGATTCCCAAACCTATGGGGCTACCTTGTCGCACACTGCGGGAGATTTCAAAAACATTTCGCTCGGCTACCATGTAACCGATTCCAGCGTAGATTACGACCGGGCCCGCCACCAAGAATCGGAAAATTTTTATAATACGGACGAAACCACCCAAAAAATGAACATGAAGGTTTCTTATCAACCCAATAACAACTTTGTGTTCACGCCTAACTACAGTTTAAGTAAAAGTAAAGAAAACCGCACCCGCTACGAGCAACTGGGGCAGCACAACATCCGCTATCCCAAGGCCATGAGCCAAAGCACCGGCTTTAATACCACCTGGAAAATTACCAAGTGGTTGGCCCCGTCGGTTAATTACAATGTCAGCACGGTGGAAAATAACAACCTGACCGCCAAAACCATTACGGCTTCGGGCCAAAATGTGCAAGTAGGGGTGGGTGATGTCAAAACCGTAAACCGAAACGCGGACGGGGGTGTAACCCTTACCTTAAACGGAAATGAATTGCTTCCCAAGAGCAAGTTGTTCAACACCTTTGTTATTTCGTCAAGTTACCGTATTCAGGACGCTGACGCCTGGGCCGATGTGGACAGCGGTTTTGATTCCCGCAAAGAGTTGTGGGTGCGCCGCTCGTTAAAAGATGTGGGCGAATTCGGCTACCGCAAAAGTATGACCTTGCGCGATACTTTCACCTCTACCCAGCGGTGGAATCCGTTCTCTCAATATAATTTAACGGGCGCGGCGGCTCCGCTTAAAACAATTTCGCTTATTAACAACTTTACCAAAACCATGCAAACCAACGAGCAAACCGGCACACAGTACGATTCCGAAAGTCTCACCTTGCCCGATGTTACTTTCTCTATTTCCGACTTGGAAAAAATCTTCTATGGGAGCCGTTGGTTTAGTTCTTCCAACTTAAAACTCCGCTACAGTTGGATTGAACAAACCAATATGGGTACGGACGAACAATATACCACCCAATACGGGGGAGATTTGCGCTTTATGTTGTTTAACTATTTTGATACGGTGTTTAACTACACCAAAAAAGAGGCCGACAAGACCGACTTGCGCGCTCGTACCAGTTTGGAACGGATAGAAGATGATAACTTCTCCGCGCAGACCTCTTTTTACATCGGCTCTTTGCGTGTTACCCCGAAACTCCTTTACAGTTCGCACGATAAATGGCTTGTGAACGGAAAAATCAGTGAATCTTCTACCGAAACCACCCCGAGTGTAAACTTCCGTTGGGACTTTAATATCCCGCGCGGTTTCAGGCTGCCTTTTATCAACAAAATGTATAACACCACCAACCGTGTGATTTGGAACACCAACCTCAGTTATACCGATAAGCGTTCCCCGGTGGAGGTAAAGGATAACTACAAAATGTTTGATTTCAGCACTTCGTTGGATTACGAACTTTCCCGCAACTTGCGTTTTACGCTATCGGGCGGGTTAACGGTGTTGGATCACGCCTTTGTGGCTACAGAAGATTACACCGCCTATAATGTGGCCGCCAATGTGACGGTGCAATTCTAGCAATATGAAAATTTCCTTTTTCTTTCGCGAGATACCTTCTTACCTGTTACATTTCTTTTTCCCAAAAACTTGTTTTGCCTGCGGGTGTGATTTGGCCCGCCGTGCGGAACACTCGCTTTGCCCGCGTTGTTTGGACGGGTTAAAAGAGCCCGGGCCGCATATTTGCCGCCGCTGTGGAGCAGTGCTGAAATCGGGCGGGGCACATTGCTATGCCTGTCGCGGAAGCAAGGCTTCAAAATATAAGTGTGCGCTGATTCGTTCGGCATTTGTTTTTAACAATTCTTCCCGTGCGTGGGTACATGCACTTAAATACGGCGGGGCTGATTATCTGGGAAAGGAAATGGGAAAAGAAATGGCCCGCCGTTTTTGCCGTTACCCCGAAATGGCCCAAGCGGAAGTTATTATGCCGGTGCCGCTTTTTTCAAAAAAATACCGGGAGCGCGGATATAACCAAAGTGAATTGTTGGCACAGTCGTTGGCGGAAGAGTTACTGATTCCCTTGGATAAAACTTCTTTGAAGCGTACGCGCAATACCGTCAGCCAAACTACCTTAGGGAGAAAAGGCCGCTTGGAAAATATGACGGGATCCTTTGTCTGTCGCAACCCAAAATCCGTTTACAGAAAAACCGTTTTACTCATTGATGATGTGGCCACTACCGGGGCAACCCTGGAAGGATGCGCCCAAGCCCTTAAACGAGCCGGTGCCAAAAAAGTGCTGGCCTATACCTTTGCCAGAGAATAAATTCCATAAAAAAGGCCCGACTTTCATCGGGCCTTTTTATTTTTAAGAGTTGCATTTCTCCTGCATGATGTTTACAATCATGGGATCCACCCGGCTCATTCCCACACTGGAAATACTGCCCAGGTTTTGGATTGTTTCTTCTGCCGTTCTGCCTACAAACCCTTCCACTTCGGTAATGCCGTAGTCGTGAATAGCCATATAGGCACTGCGTATGGCGGCATCGGTGGAACTGACTACCTTTAAGGCGCAACCGCTTTTGGCGCCGTCGCAAAGCATACCGCCGATGTCGCTGATGATGTTGTTGATGGCTAAGGTAACGGCAGGTACGCATTTGCCGCGTTGTTGATATACAATGCCCGCGGTGGCACCCACCCCGGCGGCAATCGCGCAACCGCAAATGGGGGCCAGTTCTCCCGTAAATACCTTTACATAGCCGTTAAGTAAATGCGATAAGGCAATACTTTTCAAAATGGTGGTTTCGTCCACTTCCATTTCTTTTCCTACTTTCCACGGTACCAAAATAGTTACTACCCCTTGGTTGCCGGATTCTCCGCTGGCCATAACGGGTATGGCTTGGCCGTCCATGCGGGCATCGGCTGCGCAAGCGGTTAGAATTTTGGTGGAAGAAATCAAATCCATTTGTATTAGTTGTTTGCGGACGAGTTCTTTAATGTAGAAACCCACTTTTTGCAAAGCTTGGCCTCTTTCGGCGGCTTTTAAGTTCATTTCTACCCCTTTTTTGATATAGGCCAAATCTTCTTCATCTGCGTTTTCGGCCGCGTCCAACAGTTGCGCTAACGTGGCATTTTTAAGGGCGGTTTTGAAGTCCGGCTTGGAGGAAAGAGATTCTTGTGCTTTTTTTTCTAATTTTATTTTACCGTTACAGGATAAATAAACCACTTCGGTATGACCGCCGGCAATGATGCATTGGGCCGTTTTACCGCTAATGCCCGTTAAACAGGCCTTGATATAAAATCCGTTTACTCCCGGAGCTACTTTCATGGAAACCGCACGGTTTTCTACCAATAGTTTTGCCTTGGCCAAAACGGTTTTGTCGGCGGCGGCTAAAATTTCCATATTTTTTTCCGGGCAGGCCAAAAGCGCACCCATGGCACCGGCGAGCACATTTCCTTTTTCGCCGTCGGTGTTGGGGATACGCACGCCCATACCGTTTTTGTAGGTGCCGGCATCTAACTCAAAAGACAGTCGGGCTACGGGTTCGCCCAATTCTTTGGCCGCGTAGGCGGCGCACAACGCAACGGAAACGGGTTCTGTACAACCCATGGCCGGATAAACTTGGTATTTCAAAACTTCTTTTAATAAATTCATTAGATTATTCCATTCGCTTTCATACTGTAATGCGAATTGCCTCCGATAATAATATGGTCATGCACCGAAATATCAAAAAGTTTTGCCGCACGGATAATGTCGTGCGTGAATAAAATATCCTCTTGCGAGGGGGACGCATCGCCGGACGGGTGATTGTGTACCAAAATAAAGGCAGATGCTTTGGCCGCCAGGGCACTTTCCACTATTTTTCTGGGAGAAACAGCCACTCTGTCAATCAACCCCGAGGCCAACACCTGCGTGCCCATAACGGTGTTTCTTACAGAAAGATAAATGACTTCCAAAGATTCTTCTTTTTTGCCGGCTAACGAGGCCTTGCAATACTCCAACACCTGCTGCGGAGTGCGAATTGCTACCCGTTCTTTTACCTCATCTAAAGTATATTTTTTGAACACACCCCGAATCAGTTTAATAAATAAAGCCGTTTGCGGGCCGACTCCTTTTACTTGCGCAAGTTGTTCCGTTTCCGCGTCCAACACGGCGGCTAACGACCCAAAGCGTTTTAGAAGTGCCCACGCAATGGGTTTTGTATCCTTGCGGGCTACGGCATAGGTAAGCAAAAGTTCCAATGTTTCGTGATCCAAAAAAGAATCTAACCCGGCCGAAGCAAATTTTTCGCGGATTCTTTCACGGTGACCGATATAAGACGGTTTTTCGTTTTTGGGCATAGTACAATTCTACTTTTTTATTATACTGTTTTTAATGCTACAATAGGTATAATCAAATGCTGTACACGGGGGCTGAAATGAAACATATTGTTATTATCGGGGGCGGCCCCGCCGGTTATCCGGCGGCCCTGAAAGCCGCAAACTTGGGGGCACAAGTAACACTGATTGAAAAAAATAAATTAGGCGGGGTGTGCTTAAACTGCGGTTGTATTCCTTCCAAATCGTTATTGGATGCCGCGCATCGTTTTCAGGTGGCCCGGGGGGTGGCCTCTTTGTGTAAAGAGGGCGGAGCGGAAACGGCCGAAAAATTATTTGAACTGAAAGATTGGGAAAAAATAAAATCTCGCCAACAAACCGCTGCGCGTAAATTAACGCAAGGGATTGGGTTTTTGCTTAAAAAAGCCGGAGTGGAAGTGATAGCGGGTGAAGGTTCTTTCGTCAACGAACATACCGTCTTGGTAAAAACCACTGAAGGAGAAAAAGAAATCTCTTGCGACGGGGTCATTTTGGCTACCGGCTCCGAAGCGTTTTTCCCGCCTCCGTTTGATACCATTAAAGACCAAATTTACGATAATTCCACCATTTTCGATATGCCCGCTTTGCCCAAAAGCATTGTGATTGTGGGCGGTGGGGTAATCGGTTGTGAATTTGCAGATTTGATGAGTTCTTTGGGTGTGGAGGTAAGCGTGGTGGAAATGCAACCGCGTATCTTACCGTTGGAAGACGAAGGTGCCGCGAGGGCGTTGTCCCAAGCTCTTACGAAGCGCGGCGTAAAATTTTACTTGGGCGTGCGCGCCGAACAGGCCCAAAAAACATCGGAAGGTTTTTTGATTACCTTGACCGACGGCCAAACGATTTCCGCCGAAACGGTGCTGGCGGCTATTGGAAGAACAGTAGATTTGGCTTCTCTCGGTTTGGAAAAAATCGGGGTGGAGTGGAACCGTAAAGGAGTGCAGGTAAATCCTCAAACGCTACAACTGAAAAACGATATTTATGCTGCGGGTGATGTAACGGGACTGATGCAACTGGCCCATGCGGCTACGCGTCAAGGCGAAGTGGCGGCTGCCAATTTGCTGGGCGGAACGGCCGTGTATCACAACGATCGCGTGCCGCGTGCCATTTATACTTCACCGGAAATTGCTTCCGTAGGGCTTACGCGCGCGCAAGCGGCGGAACGAGGGTTGACTATAAAAGCCAAAAAGGCCTTTTTGCTGGCTAACGGTCGCGCCGTGGCACAGGATCAAGCGGAAGGGTTCTTTGAAATTTTACTGGAAGAATCTACCGACAAAATTGTAGGGGCAACTTTAGTAGGGGCCAATGCCTCGGAACTTGTGCACGTGATTTCCGTAGCGTTGGCGGCTCAAATGACCGGTAGCGAATTGGCGGAAGTTATTTTTGCACACCCTACTTTGGCGGAATCTATCGGGGAGGCTTTACATAAGTGAGTCGTTTTTGTGTTGTACTGGTTCGCCCGCGTGACCCCAATAATATGGGGGCTTGTGCGCGCGCCATGGGAAACTTCGGCTTAACCGATTTGCGCATTGTGAACCCTTACCCGCCGATTTGGCAGGAAGCCGTCAGCGCGGTGGGTGTGGCGGATATCCTGAAAAATGCGCGTTGTTTTGATACATTGGACGAAGCCTTGGCAGACACTCACTTTTCTTTGGCGGCTACCGCTCTAAAAAAACGGGAAGTGAAGCAGGAAATTGTCGTTTTGCCCGCACTCAATGACCGCCTGGCCGAAACAGACGGACTGACAGCCTTGGTATTCGGGAACGAAAAAACGGGTCTCAGTAACGAAGATATCTCCCGTTGCCAAGCGGTTCTTAATATCCCTACGGCGTCCAAACAGCCTTCTATCAATTTAGCACAAGCCGTTATTTTAACCTGTTACGAACTTTCGCGCCGGGCCGACTTTAAGCCCTTGCGTTCCGCCCCTTCCAAAAAAATGCTACCGACGGACGAGCAAAAAGAATTGGTGGTGGAGTCTTTGGACAGAGTCTGCGAAAAACTGCATTTGCGTACCGATCTTACCCCGGCCCAACGCAAGGCTTTTTTGCGTTCGGTGCTAAAGGAAAGTTCCCTTTCCAAAGACCGTTTGTTTTTTATCAAAAAATTGGTGGAAAAAATAGCCGGAGAATTAGACTAAATAACCCTGCCAAAGGGCGTATATTTTGATAAAATATAAGAAACCAAAAAGGGGGCCGCATGGAATACAACATCCTTGTTATTAACCCGGGTTCTACCTCGGACGATATCGGATATTACCGGGGCAGTGAACCCGTATTCGAAGTGACCGTGCGTTATTCCATTACCGATTTGGAACCATACGAAGGCAAAAATGTTACCGAACAACTGCCTCTTCGCCGTAAACTTATCTTAGATTATTTAATCGATCATGAAGTATCACTCAAGGAAATTCACGCCGTTATCGGGCGAGGGGGATTTATTCACTCCATCGAAGGCGGTGTATATGCCGTCAACGATAAAATGATTGCCGATTTGGAAAAAGGCCAATATGGTGTGCACCCCAGCAACCTCGGCGGTATTTTGGCGCGCGACATCGCCCAGTATGCCGGTTGCCCCAGTTTTATTGCCAACCCCGTAGTGATTGACGAACTTCAACCGATTGCCCGTTATTCGGGTATGCCCGAAAACCCGCGTATTTCTATTTTTCATGCCTTGAGCCAAAAACGCGTGGCTCGTTTGATTGCCGATAAATTGGGTAAACCGTATGAAGAGTTAAACTGCATCGTTTGCCATGGCGGCGGCGGAATTACGGTGGGGGCTCACCGTAAAGGGAAAGTGGTGGACGTAAATAACGGCTATGAAGGGGACGGCCCCATGACACCCCAACGAAGCGGCGGTACGCCCAATACGGGTTTGGTGCAAATGTGTTATTCCGGCCAATATACCCAACACGATATCCGCCTAAAACTGCGCGGAAAAGGCGGTTTGGTTGCCTATACGGGTACTTCCGATGTGAAAGATTTGGAAGAATATATACGCACCGGCGAAAAACGCCCCGGATCTTTAATTACCTGCACGCAGGAAGAAGCCAAACTGGCCGAAGATGCCATGATTTACCAAATCGCTAAATACATCGGGGCGATGGCGGTGGTGTTGGAAGGAAAAGTAGATTTTATTGCTTTAACAGGCGGACTGATGCACAGTAAATATATTCCGCAGGAAATCGGCCGCTATGTGGGCTGGATTGCCCCTATGTATGTTTTCCCCGGAAGTGAAGAAAAAGAAGCCTTGCGTGAAGCCGCCCGCCGGGCCTTAAATAATCCCGAAATCATTAAAAATTACAACTGATTTTATTATACTTAAGCAGTTAAGGAGAAATAAAAATGAAATTCACAAGTTTTGCCGACTTAATCAATCAAGTAAAAGGCAAATCCAACCGCGTCGTTGTTCCCGGCGCCAATAACAAAGAAGCCTTGGAAGCCATTAAAATGGCTGATGATAACGGGCTTATTTCCCATGGTATTTTAATCGGGCCCATTAACGCCGTAAAAGAAATGGTACAGGCGGCCGGGCTTAATGAAAGCAAATTTGAATTTATTGATTGCGAAGATGTCCCCACCATGTGCAAATTGGCCGTGGATCAAATTTTGGAAGGGAAAGGCGACTTTTTGATTAAAGGTCTTGTAGATACCAAATACTACATGAAAGCCATTTTGAACAAAGACGCTCACCTCGTGCCCGAAGGAGCCCTTCTTTCCCACTTTGTGCTTTTCAGCACTCCCAAATACAAAAAACCCTTTGCCGTCACCGATTCCGCTGTGGTAATTGCTCCTACCTTGGAACAAAAAGCCAAAATTATTCAAAATGCGGTAAATACCATGCATAAATTGGGTTTGGAAAACCCGAAAGTAGCCTGTGTGTGCCCGGTGGAAAAAGTGAACGAAAAAATTCCCTCTACCGTGGATGCCGCCGCGCTTGCCCAAATGAACGCGGAAGGTAAAATTGCCGGTTGTACGGTAGAAGGGCCGTATGATTTGTACATTTCTTTGTCTGCCGAAAAGGCCGCCGAAAAAGGCATTAAAGATGCCAAAGTGGCCGGTGATGCCGACATTTTGATGCTGCCCGATTTGGACGCCGCCAACCCGCTCTACAAAGCCTTGGCTTTCTTTGGCGACCAAATGGAAGCGGCTGCCGTTTTGGTGGGGCCGAAAATTCCGGTCATCTTGCCTTCTCGTGCCGATGACCCCAAAGTAAAACTAAACGCTATTGCGCTTTGCTCTTACTTAAAAGAAGATAAATAATTTATAGGGGGCGGCTTAAAACACCGCCCCTTTTCCCGTTATGAGAAAGAGATTTTTAGTCCTGTTACGCAAACATTACCGCCGATACCACGATATTTTATTTTATGTGTTGGCATTGGGAGTTATTGTTGTGTCCACTTGGGCGGCTCTTTCCATTACGAAAACCAAAAACGAACAGGAACGCGAAAATTTGCGTGCGCGTGCAATCCCCACTCAAGAATTCAAAGTGGGGGAAAAACCCATTTATGTAGGCTTGCAAGAAGCGGGCCTTTCGAACCAAGAAGTGGCGCAAATCGTCGGGAAACTTTCCACTGTAGTTGATACCCGCAAATTGCAAAAGAAAGATATTTATTCCGTGTCCGTAGAGGACGGGCATTTTGTGATGTTGCTACTCACACAGGGGTTCAAACGCTACTTTGTTGCCAATGTGGGAGATGGTTTGGTGGCAGGCGTAAGTGATGTGGAAATTAAAACCCGCATCAAAACGGCTGCCGGAAAAGTGAAAGGTTCTTTATTTAATTCCATGCTGGCCGAAGGCTTGCAAGTGCCGCTTATTTTAGATTTTACAGATGCATTTTCCTGGACAATTGATTTTAATACCGATACCCGCAACGGCGACGAATACACCGCTCTGTGGGAGGAACATTACACTTTAACCGGAGAAATTACCGGGCAAGATTTATTGGCAGCCACTTATACGGGTGCGGAAACCAAAGAAACAACGCGTGCTTTTTACTTTGAAGACGATTTTTATGACGAAACAGGCAAAGTAAGCAAAAAAATGTTTTTGAAATCGCCTATCAGTTTTAGAAATTACCGTATTTCTTCCCGTTTTTCGTATAACCGTTTGCACCCTGTTCTTAAAATCCGCCGTCCTCACTTGGGGATTGATTATGCCGCCCCGGTGGGTACGCCTATTCAGGCAGTGGCGGACGGTACCGTTCGTTACGCGGGCTGGAAAGGAGGTTTCGGCAATTACATAGAGGTAAAACACGCCAATAATTATACTACCACCTATGGCCACTTAAAAGGTTTTGCCAAAGGGGTTAAGGCCGGCGCGAGGGTAAAACAAGGGCAAACAATCGGTTATGTGGGAAGTACGGGGTTATCTTCCGGCCCGCACTTGGATTTTCGCATCAAAGAAAAGAATAAATTTATTGATTTCTTGCGCATGAAAAACCGCAACTCGGCCGTGAGAGATGTGCCGAAACAAAAACGAAAAGAATTTGAAGAATTAAAAGTGCTATACTTAAAAGAATTGGAGGCGGCAAAAAAATCTGCCCAAGAGGCCGCCCCGGAGGAAAAAAAGCATGAAGAAGCAGAAAAAAATCGCTCTAACCGGCGGCCCTAACAGCGGAAAAACGACGGCTCTTTCCGTGCTAAAAGAAACCTTTGGCCCTCAAGTGGAATTGGTCAAGGAAGCCGCTACCCTTATTTTCAGCGGAGGCTTTCCCCGCCAAGATAACAGCCCTGCCCATATCGAAGCGGCACAGCGCATTATTTTCTATACCACAAAACAGTTGGAAAGTTTGGCGGAAAAATCTTCTTCGGCCGACTTAATCGTATGCGACCGCGGAACGGTAGATGCTGCGGTGTATTGGCCCGAAGGCAGTGATGCTTTTTTTGCGCATATGGGCACTACTTTAGACGAGCAACTTGCCCGCTATGATGCGGTTCTGCACCTCTCTCCGCCGTCCAATCCGGCGTTTTACCAATCTACCCATGTCCGTACGGAAAGTTTGGAAAAAGCCTTTGAAATTGACCGCAAAATCTTGCAAATATGGGAAAAGCACCCCAACCGCATGATTATCGGCGGAACGGAGCATTTTTTTGAAAAGGCGGAAGCCATTAAAAATTTTGTAGAAAAAATTATTCAAGGATAACTTATGAAAAAAATAGTTTTAACCGGTGGCCCCAGCGGCGGAAAGACGACAGCTCTTTCTATTTTGAAGGAAACCTTCGGCGGTAAAATTGCCTTGGTGCAAGAAGCCGCTACCCTTATTTACAGCGGTGGTTTTCCCCGTAAAGACAACAGCCCCGTGCATATCGAGCACGCACAAAATATTATTTTTTATACCGTTCATCAGTTAGAAGAACTGGCCGAACGCACTTCCGAGGCGAGCCTGATGGTTTGTGACCGCGGTTCTATTGACGGCGCCGTCTATTGGCCGCACGGCCCGGAAGATTTCTTTAAGGCTATGGGGTCTTCTTTGGAAGCGGAGTTGGCTCGTTATGATGCCGTTATCCACCTTTCCCCGCCGCCGGAAAAAGATTTCTACCAAGCCACCAATGTCCGTACCGAAAGTTTGCAACAAGCTTTTGATATCGACGATAAAATCTTAAAAATTTGGGAAAAGCACCCCAATCGCTTGGTTGTTCCGCGCGAAAAACATTATTTCGAAAAAGCGGAAATCATTAAGAATTTTGTAGAAGAATTACTTTCCAAATAATTTAAGGAGTTTAATATGATATGGAATCCGTTTAAGAAAAAACAGGAAGGGGAAGTTGCGGCCTCCAAACCGGAAGCAAAACCTTCCAAAAAAGAATCTATTGAAGAACGCATTGAGCGCGAATTAGATTCTTTACCCGCCATGATAAAGGGTAAATTAAAAGATCCGGAAATCAAAAAGCGTTTTATTGATATTGCCAAGCGTATGGAAAAGGACGGAGTGGACTTTAAGAGTATCCGCCAAATGAAAAAATGGATGAAAGACCACGAAGCCGAACTCCGCGCGGAGCAAACGGGTACCCCGAAAGTGGAAACGGTAGTACACGAAGGGCCGAGAATCGGCCGTAACGATCCGTGCCCTTGCGGTAGTGGCAAGAAGTACAAAAAATGCTGCGGTGCCGGAAAATAATTTAATAAAAAAGCCCTTCCACAAGGAGGGCTTTTTTATTAGATAGCATTTATCAAAACCCCCGGGCTTCCCGGGGTTTTTTGTGAAATATTATTTTAGCAGAACCAAATACTCTGCCAGTTTTTGGAAAGCACGGAAACGGTGGCTGATTTTATTTTTTTCATCGTCCGTCATTTCGGCCAAGGTTTTTTGGGTGTTTTCTACCATAAAAATCGGGTCATACCCAAAGCCGTGTTCTCCACGATATCCAAACCCGATGTATCCGTCCAAAATGCCTTCAAAGGTTTGTACGCGTCCTTCCGGCGTGGCCAAACAGGCTACCGTTCTAAAACTGGCTTTGCGTTGCGACAATACTTGGCCTTCCAACGCGGCAAGCAGTTTGCGGTTGTTATCGTCGGCGTCCGCGTGTTCGCCTGCGTAACGGGCCGTATAAACTCCGGGTGCCCCGTTTAAGAAATCTACTTCTAAACCGGTATCGTCGGACAAGGCCGCAAGCCCCGTTTCCTTGGCGGCATAGCGAGCTTTTATTTCCGCATTGGCTTCCAGGGTGTCTCCTGTTTCCTCAGGAAGGGACACGCCCTTGAACGATGCCAAACTGACATATTCAATGGGCGTGCCATTTTTGAGAGTGGTAGGCAAAATAGCACTAAGTTCTTTGAATTTGTGCGGATTGCCCGTAGCAATTAAAATCTTCATGAACAAACGACTATTTTAATTTAAGTTTGGCTACTTCATCAGCCAAGTTTAAGGAAATTAAATAAGACTTGAACATATCTTCTTCGCTTAACCATTCCGTCAAAGCGTGGGGATTGTTTTGCCCGGTGAAGACAGTTAACGCACCTTTCCCGGTTTTTACGAGGAACATAGAAGCCGTGGTGCCGGCGCGCATTTTTTCGATTTTGGGTTCCACATTGGCACTGTTAAAAGCCCCATACATAACGGCTAAAGTACTTTCGTGTAACGCTTCACCCACATTACCGTAACTGCGGACAACTTGTTTGGAAATCGCCACTTCATATTTTTCGGCAATGGTATTGGCAATAGTGTCAGCGCGTTCCTTCCAGTTATCCATTTCGCCTTGGTCAAAACCGCGTAAGCGAATATCGAGCAAGGCGGTGCTGACTTGGTTTTCCGGATAATACATGTGGTGGAGTTCCGCATAGCCTTGTTCCCCGCTGGAGTTGTTGGGGAGGTCTTGGTCGCGGCAGATGCTGTCGCCAAGTTGACAGGCGGGTTTCCAAGCGTTTCTGTAGCCGTTGGTGGCGGCATAAGATTGGTGACCGGGGGTACCTTTTACCGTAAAGATAACGGATTCGGCGTTAAAGTTTTCGGCTACTACTCTGCCGTCGGAGCCGCCGTCGAAATCGAAGGAAATATCCGGGTTGTAGCCGGTTTCTTCAATGTATTGGGCGGCGCGGCCCACATCTTCGTTCGGCGCGATAACTACTTGAATACGACCATGAGGTTTAGAGGGGTTTTTTACCAAAGTTTCTAAGAAGGTAACCACAACGGAAAGGCCGGCTTTGTCATCGGCGGATAAAATGGTGGTGCCGTCAGAGGTAACGACTTTTTTACCGACTTGGGTGGCCAAGTATGCGTCTTTTTCGGTGGAGGGATCGATTACTTGGTTGTTTTTAAGAACAATCGGTTTTCCGTCGTACTTTTCAATTACTTGCGCTTTGATGTTTTTGCCCAAATTGTCGGGAGTTGTATCGTAGTGGCAGCTGTAACCCAAAACAGGGGCATCCCAAGCAAGGTTAGAGGGCAAATCTACAAAAATATAATAGTGTTCGGTCAATTGGGCATCAATTCCCAAAGATTTTAATTCAGCCATAAGTTTATGGGCTGTATCGATTTGTTCTTGGGTAATTTCTTGCGTTTCGCTGCTTTGGCTGTCGTGCGTGGTGTAAGTAATAAAACGGTCGAACAATTTTTGGCGGAAAGAATCAGCCAATTTTTGGTTCTTTTTGGCATAAGAGGGCTTTTTGATAGCCGGAGCCGTAAATTCGGCGGCATTTACGGTAGAAAAGGTAAATGCAAATAGCGATAAGAAAACAACTAACAATTTAAGACGCATGCGTTCCTCCGAAATGGAAATATATACTGTTATTTTAGTAATCTGCCAAATAGTAGTGCAAGGGCCAAAAGACCTATATAAAAAATAGGCCCACGCGCGTACGGAAAAGGACGTAAAAAAGCCCGCCGGAAAGCGGGCTAAAAAAGAGGTTTTATGGTTGGGTTTCTTTTTCCTGCAAACTCCACAGGGAAGAAAGCCTTAACAGGGTACGGAGCGAGGCCTCCATGACATCTACATCGGCGTATTCACGCACACTGTGGATATTATACATACCGGCAAAAATATCCGGGGTCGGCAGGCCCATAAAGGAGAGTTGTGAACCGTCCGTTCCGCCGCGCGCGGCTGTCAGCACGGGTGTAATTTCTTCCTGTTCCATTGCCAATTTCGCTAACGACACTACTTTTTCGGGCAGTACGGAGTTCATGTTTTTGTACTGATCCGTAAAAGTGAGAGAGAAATTTTTTCCTTTATAGTTCATTGATTTTACGGTATTAAAGGCGCGGGTTACTTCGTTTACCAAATCTTGCATTTCTTCATCGCTAAAAGCACGGATAATCCCTTTGATTTCGGTGCGGTCTCCCACTGTGTCGATGGAATCGGTCAGGATAAAACCGCGCCGTAGAGAAGTGGTTTCCGGTCGGCGATGACGGGGAAGCAAGGTGTGAAAATCGGAAGCCATTAGTAAGTTATCCGCAAAGGGGGAGTTCATGGCCTCTCCGGGGTGAACGGCCCGGAGCCCTTCGAATACTACGGTAAAGGCTTTGGCGGAGAAAGTTTCGTTAGTCAGGCTCCCTAGGTCGCCCCCGTCTACGGTGTAGGCATAATCGGCCCCGAAGGAAGGAACATCAAATTTTTCCACTCCCATGCCGGTTTCTTCATCTGGGGTGAAAGCAATTTTAAGAGTTCCGTGTTCCATTTCCGGGTGATCGTAGAGGTATTGTACCAACGTCATGATAATGGAAATGCCGGCTTTATCGTCCGCACCCAACAACGTATCGCCGGAAGCGGTGATGATATCGTGCCCGCGCGCCCGCGAAAGTTGGGGGGAGTTTGTTTGGTTAAGGACAATTTGTTTTTCCGCGTTAATAACAATGTTTCCGCCCTGGAAATTTTTGTGAACCTGCGGTTTAACTTCTTTGCCCGAGGCCTCCAACGCCGTATCCAAGTGAGCAAACAGACCGATGACCGGTGAATCTTTACCGTTGTTGGCGGGAATTTCCGCCGTAACGATAGAATAATTGTTCACTTTTACATTTTTGGCCCCATATTTTTTTAATTCTTTTGCCAAGGCTTTGGCTAATTTTTTTTGCCCCGGAGTACTGGGAACCGTAGCCGTTTTATCGGAAGATTGGGTGTCCGTTGCCACATATTCCACAAAGCGTTGCGTCAGTTGTTTTTTGGCTTCGGCTTTGTTGTAGCGCGTAACAGATTTCCAATCGAGTTGCTGCGCGGCTACCCCTAAGGGTAAAACCGCGCAGCAGAAACACACCAAAAGTTTTAAGGCTTTTTGCATTAGGCCAAATCCTCTAACGAAGCCGTTACCTGGGCCAAGGCCACTTGGGCGGCGGCCAGCTCGTCTTTGGTTTTTTGGATTTGTTCTTGCGGAGCGTGCTTGATAAAGTTTTCCTGGGCTAAGCGCGCCGTGCGGGAAGCAATGTTGGCTTTGGCAATAGCCAAATCTTTTTCCAGGCGTTTTCTTTCTTTATCAAAATCAATAAGCCCCGTAAGCGGTACATAAATAGCCGTGTTTTCAAAAACAGCCGTGGCCGTTTGTTTGGGTTTCTCTTGATTGACACCGATGGTCAGGTTTTCGATTTTGGCCATCAGTTTAATGTAGTTTTCGTATTCGGTTACAATAGCCAGTTCGTCTTGCGTTTTGGCACTTAACACCACGGAGATTTTCAGCCCCGGGGGCACATTAAACTGGGAGCGAATGGTGCGGATTTCGCGCGTAACGCCCTGTACCACGGCCATTTTGCGCAAGGCATCTTTATCCGTTTGCGCTTCGTTATAAACGGGGTAAGATTGGTTGAGCAAGAATTCTTCCGTTTCGCCTACATAGGGGCGCAAAGAAGCGGCGATTTCTTCCGTTACAAACGGGATAAGCGGGTGAAGGGCTTTTAAGGTGCCGTACAAAATGTTTACGCACAAGGCCATAACTTGCTCTTTTTCTTTCGTTTGGAAGCGTTGTTTGGCCAGTTCAATATACCAGTCGCAGAAGTCACCCCACAGGAAGTGATAAAGCGCATTGGCAGTTTGGGCCAAGTTATATTTTTCAATTCCTTCGCGGGCCGTTTTGATGGCGTTATTGTAACGGTCTAAAATCCACTTATCGGCCAATTCCGTTACTTGAGTCGGCATAGAAAGCGGGCCGTTGATGCCTTCCATATTCATCAAAATAAAGCGGGAGGCGTTGTAGAGTTTGTTGCAGAAATTACGCGCTCCGGTGATGCTTTCTTCGGCGTACGGGATATCTTTGCTGGGAACGGCTTGCATAAGGAGCGAAAAACGCACCGCATCCGTCCCGTATTTGGCGGTCATATCCAACGGGTCAATTACATTTCCTTTGGATTTGGACATTTTCTGTCCGCTCTTATCGCGTATGATGCCGTTTAAGTAAACATCTTTGAAGGGAAGTTTACCCGTAAAATCTAACCCGGTCACGACCATGCGGGCAACCCACAGATACAAAATTTCATATCCGGTTACCATGACATTAGTGGGATAGAAGTGTTCCAATTCGGGGGTTTTTTCCGGCCAGCCGAAAACGGAAATCGGCCACAGCGCGGAAGAGAACCAAGTATCCAAGACATCGGGGTCTTGCACAAAATCGTTCCCGCCGCAAATGGGGCATTTTTCCGGTTTACCGTAGGAAACCACGGGTTTGGCACCGTCTTCAAACGAAACTTTGGTCAGTTGTTCGTTGCCTTGTTGGTCAACGGCAAAAGTGAGGCCTTTTTCGCTGCAGTGGCGGCAGTACCATACGGGGATTCTGTGTCCCCACCAAATTTGACGGGAAATGCACCAGTCTTGGATATTTTTTAACCAGTTTAAGAAGGGATTTTTCCAGTTGGCGGGGTGAAACTGAAGTTCGCCCGTTTCGGCGGCTTTGATAGCCGGAGCGGCCAATTCTTCCATTTTTACGAACCATTGTTCGCTCATAAACGGCTCAATGGTGCTGTGGCAGCGGTAGCAGGTGGAAACATTATTGGTGTATTTTTCTTCTTTTACAAGAAGACCCGCCGCTTCCAAATCTTTTACGGTTTCTTTGCGGCAAAGTTCGCGATCCATGCCCAAGTATTTTTCGGGGCAGTTAACCATCTTACCTTTATCGTTAATCACGCTGAGAATAGGCAAGTTGTGGCGTTGGCCTACTTCGTAGTCGGTAGCATCGTGTGCCGGGGTGATTTTTAGGGCACCTGTACCAAATTCCAATTCTACGGCTTCATCGGCAATAATCGGGATAGCGCGGTTGGCCAAGGGGATAATTACTTTTTTGCCTACCATATCTTTATAGCGTTCGTCTTTCGGGTTAACGGCGATGGCGGCGTCTGCATAAATAGTTTCGGGACGGGTGGTGGCGATGACGATGCCTTCGCTACCGTCTTCTCCCTTATATTGCAAGTGCCAGAGTTTCCCGTTTTGTTGTTCGTGTTCTACTTCAATGTCGGAAAGTGCAGTGGAGCAGCGCACACACCAGTTAATAAGGCGTTTTCCGCGGTAAATGTATTTTTTCTCCCACCATTGGCGGAAGCATTCATAGACGGCTTGGGCGCGTTTTTCGTCCATGGTAAAACGAATATCGGAAAGATCTAACGCCCAACCCATTTTGCGGAATTGGTTGAAGATAGCATTTCCGCATTCGTTGTACCAGTCCCAGACAACTTCCAAAAATTTTTCGCGGCCCAAATCGTGGCGAGATTTATGTTCTTCTTTAGAAAGTTTCTTTTCAATTACGTTCTGCGTAGCAATACCGCCGTGGTCGGTTCCCGGTACCCAATAGGCATCTTCCCCAAACATGCGGTGTGCGCGAATCAGCACATCTTGTAAGGTGTTGGTGGAGGCGTGCCCCATATGCAGGGCACCCGTGATGTTGGGCGGGGGGATAACAATAACAAAAGGTTTTTTGGTTTTATCGTTTTTGGCGGCAAACAGTTTTGCGTTTTGCCATTTTTCGGCTAATTTTTGTTCTACTTCTTGCGGTTCGTACGCTTTGGGTAACATGGTAAGTCCTCTTTTTACATAATTTCTTCGCGTAATGTGACTTTACGCGCTTACCATTATTTTACCAATTTAGAACCTTGCGCGCGCGAAGAATATATCAATTTGATAAAATAAATCTATGAACAAAACTCTTTTTCATTTAATCGGTTATCCCGCAGTGGGGAAATATACGGTAGCCCAAGTACTTAAAAAAGATGTAAACGGACTGCTGATTGATAATCATTTAATCAACAATGTGTTTTTCAGTGTGACGGATTTGAACGGAACCCTTCCGCCGCAAGTGTTTTCGTACTTAACGAAAACATACGATTTGTTGTTTGAGTATTTGGTGTCTATTTCGCCCAGCCGCCCGCTGATTATGACCAACTGCCTTTCCGATAGCGAAAATGATTTGTCGTTTGTGGAAAAAACGCGCCGCTTTTGCCAGGCGGCAGGATACCGCTATTTGCCGGTAAAACTGTTACTTAGCCAAGAGGAAAATTTAAGACGCCTTCCTTTGCCGGATCGCAAAGCCAAAATGAAACTGACGGACGAAACTTTATTCAAATCGTTTTGCGAATCTTTCCCCTTAATTACCCAACTGCCCGAAGGGAAAAACTTGGACATTACGGGTCTGTCCGCCGAGGAGACTTCCGCTGCTCTTCAAAAGTTGGCCCGGGAAAACTAACCCGTTTTTTGCCTTGGAAACCGATTGGTAAAAAGAAACAATATAAGTATGAAACGCGACATAATAGAAACGGAAGAAATCATAGAGCCCGAAATTTTAGATGAAAACGGCCGCCCGATAGAAACGGACGACCGTGTGAAAGATTCTGCCCGTCCCAAAGGGGATACGGGGGGGCTTATCGGCGGGTTTTTTGTGCTCGCGTTTGGTTTTATCATGACACTGCTTGTAGCCGTATTTAGCATTTTAGTGGTGCTTCCGTTAATGCTTATCGGGCGGTTGTTGGGCATACAGGTGCGCACTTTTCGCCGCTAGTTTTACAGATACAAAATTTTATAACCGAGCATAATTTCCCAATCTTGGGAGTATTTATTCCCCGCCAAGTGCCAGCCGCCGCGTAAATAAATAGAAGATCCCACATTTACCATCGTGCCGATTTCAAATTCTCCAATCAGTTCCGCATCACCGGGGTTTTCGTAATCTACCGTGTAGCGGGGGTCAAATTCAAACCACCATTTGCTATCCGACATATACCCAAAAATCATGCGGTAGCGGCTTTCGTGGATATCGTCACGGGCGGAGGCTCCCGCAAAGGAAAAAATGTGGCGGTATTCGGCCTCTATAAAAAAGTTGGGATTCAGTTTCCATACCAAAAATACTTCCGGTTCAATATAAGCCTTTCCGTCACCGAGTTCATGGTGGGTGGCCGTGGGGAGTGTAAGTTCCGCCCCTAAGCCGTAGGAGAAAACTTTGGAGGGGGAATAGTCGGTATAAAAGCCGGACACCATAATATCGCCCAGGCCTTTTTCGCTCACTTCGCCTTCCCCGTAGCGAGTAAACGGGATTTCTGCCCCTAATTTCCAATGTTGGTTGATTTTGAAGGAAGGTTTTATTTCTACGGTGGCAACCGTTTTGTTTTTACTGTCATCTTTGGCTTTGTAGCGGGGTTTAATTTCCAAAGAGGTTACGTTTTCGGTGGGAATTACGCCGTGGATATCTTGCAATTGGGCACAGGCAGGTAACGAAAATAAAAAGAATAGGAAAGTAATAAAAAATTTGTTTTGCATGGAAACTCCTTAAATAATACGGGAAAATATTGTATCAAAAACTTTCTTTCAAAACAAAAATAATTTGCTATAATAAATAAGTAGTCATTAGAATACACCCCGTTTTTGGAGAGGTGGCCGAGTGGTTGAAGGCGCAGTCCTGGAAAGACTGTATACGGGAAACCGTATCGAGAGTTCGAATCTCTCCCTCTCCGTATGAATTTATAAAACCCTGCGAAAGCGGGGTTTTTTATTCATAAAGAGAGAGATGGAGCGGCATAAACTGCTTTATGCCGCGTAGAGATTCGAAGCCCGGAGCGATGTTTTTGTTTGAGCATATAGACTTTTTATGGTGCGAAAGGCAAAAACCG